>JAIVGO010000034.1 GCA_020201525.1 Actinomycetota bacterium
GCTCTGCTGGATCCGTATCACGCACGGTTGAAGGGGGAGCTAGAGCGTTTCGGGGGCACCGTCGAGAAGTTCATCGGCGACGCCGTGATGGCGATCTTCGGTGCGCCCGTCGCGCACGAGGACGACGCCGAGCGCGCCGTCCGCGCCGCGCTCGCGATCCGCGACTGGGCCGCGGAAGAGCAGGTCGAGCTCCGGGTCGGCATCAATTCGGGTGAGGCCCTGGTGACACTGGACGCCAACGCGGCCGCGGGCGAGACGATGGCATCGGGGGATGTCGTGAACACGGCTGCGCGGCTTCAGTCGGCGGCGCCGATCGGCGAAATCGTGGTCGGCGAGCAAACTTTCCGAGCGACGTCCAACACGATCGACTTCATCGAAGCGGCGCCGGTGGTCGCGAAGGGGAAAGCCCAGCCGCTCTCTGCATGGCAGGCCGTGTCCGCCCGAGCACGATCGCACGTCGAGCGCGTTCACGGTGCATCCCTCGTTGGACGGCGGCGCGAGCTCGACATGCTGAGCGGCGCCCTCGAACGGGCCAGGCAGGAACGAGCCTCTCAGCTCGTCACCCTCGTCGGCGTGCCGGGGATCGGGAAGAGCCGCCTGGTGTTCGAGCTCTTCGAGCAGCTCGAACGCAACAGTGAGCCGACCACCTGGCGACACGGTCAATGCTTGCCGTATGGGGACGGAATCACGTTCTGGGCGCTCGGCGAGATGGTGAAGGCCCAGGCCGGGATCCTCGAAGATGACGATGAACGCGAGGCCGCGCAGAAGCTGCACGCGGCAGTCGACGATCCGTGGATCGAATCGCATCTGCGAACCCTCGTCGGTCTCAGAGGAGGACCTGAAGGAGCGGGAGATCGCCGCGACGAAGCGTTCACCGCGTGGCGTCGCTTCTTCGAGGGACTCGCGGAGGAACGACCTCTCGTCCTCGTCTTCGAGGACATCCATTGGGCGGACGACAACCTGATCGATTTCATCGACCATCTGGTCGACTGGGCGACCGGCGTCCCACTGTTGGCCGTGTGTACCGCGCGACCAGAGTTGTTGACGCGCCGGCCGGGTTGGGGCGGCGGGAAGCCGAACGCGCTCACGATCTCGCTGTCGCCGTTGTCGGACGCGGAGACGACGGCCCTATTGCGCGAGCTCCTCGACGGGTCGCTGCTGATGGGCGACGCTCAAACCGAACTACTCGCGCGCGCCGGAGGTAATCCGCTCTACGCCGAGGAGTACGTCCGGATGATCCGGGAGCGGGGACGCTTCGAGCAGCTACCTGAAACGGTGCAAGGCATGGTCGCGGCGCGCCTCGATCTGTTGGACCCCGACGAAAAGAGCTTGATTCAAGACGCAGCCGTCGTCGGCAGGAACTTCTGGCTCGGAGCGCTGTCGCCCGCAGGTGAGCAGCGCAGGCTGGTCGAAGACCGGCTGCACGCGCTCGAGCGGAAGGACTTCGTGCGCCGGGAGCGAGCTTCGTCTGTGGCAGGAGACGTGGAGTACTCGTTCCGCCACGTGCTCTTCCGCGACGTGGCCTATGGACAGATCCCGCGTGCCGAGCGCGCGCAGAAGCACCGCCGCGCAGCGGAATGGATCCAGTGCCTCGGTCGCCCAGAGGATCATGCCGAGATGCTCGCGCACCACTATCTTCGGGCGCTGGAGTTGGGAAGGTCGGCGGGGATCGACACGGCAGGGTTCGCAGACCGCGCTGCTTCCGCCCTTACCGACGCAAGCGATCGAGCCTTCCGCCTCAACGCCTACGGCACCGCGGCGCGCTACCAGCGTGCGGCGCTCGATCAACTCGCCGCCGCCGACCCGCGTCGCCCACGGCTACTCCTGAGTCTCGGGACGGCTCTTTGGCTCCTCGGCGAGCCCGACGTCGAGGTACTCGAGGGGGCGCGAGACGGGCTCCTCGTCTCGGGAGACATCGAAGGCGCCGGCGACGCGGAAACCCGGCTCGCCGAGCACTTCTACCTCAGCGGCGAGCGCGACGTCGCTTTCGCGCACCTGTGGCGCGCTCGCGAGCTCCTCGACCCTCTGCCGCCCTCGCCCGTCAAAGCGCACACCATCGTGACCGCGTCGCTGCTTCTCATGCTCGAGTCCGAGTATAAGGACGCAAAACGGATGGGCGAAGAAGCGCTTCGCATGGCGGAGGAGCTCGGCCTGGCGGAGGTGCGAGCTTCGGCGCTCAACAACATCGGAATGGCCAGGTACTTCGGCAACGAGGATGAGGGCGGCCTCGACGATCTCACCGAGGCCATCCGCGTGGCTGGGGAAGCGAATTCCCCCTTCGAGCTCTCGCGCGCAAAGGGCAATCTCTCATCCATTCTGTGGGGGCAGGGGCGCATAACCGAATCCCTCGAGCTCGACCGCGAGGCCAAGGAGGATGCGAATCGTTTCGGCCAGCTCAATCTCAGCCGATGGTTCGAGAGTGGTAGCGGTCTTTTGCTGTACATCACCGGTGACTGGGGCGGAGCACTGAGCGCGGCTGAGGCATTCATCGCCGAGATCGAAGCCGGACGACCGAGCGCCTTCTCCGCATCGGTCTATTGCGACCGCGCGCGCATCCGGCTGGGACGTGGCGATGGCGGCGGCGCACTGGCCGACGCGGAGAAGGCGCTGGCCTTTGCCGCTCGAGCATCAGGACCGGAGGTGTTGTTGCCCGCCATAACGTGTCTCGCGCACATCTCGAACGAGGTCGGAAACAAAGAACGAGCGGCCGGGTTGGCCTCAGAGTTCCTCTCGACCATGCAAGGGAGAAGAGGGATCGATTTGGCGATCTGGTGTATACACGAGCTCGCTTGGACCCTCGCGTCACTCGGCCGCGGCGAGGAACTCGTGGAAGCCCTGCGCGGACGAACGAGCCCGTGGGCCCGCGCCGCGGTGGCCTGCGCCGAGGGGGACGCGGTCGGGGCGGCGGCGATCTTCGCCGGCATGGGTGTGGTCACTCAGGAGGCGTTCGTCCGCCTGCAAGCGGGCAGGGCATTCATCTCAGCCGGCCGGGCCGAAGAAGGCGACGAGCAGCTTCGGCAGGCGCGCGCCTTCTATCGTTCCGTTGGTGCGTCACGCTATATCGAGGAATGTAACAACTTGCTCGCAGAACGAGGTTGATCACCTGTGGTCCGCTCCGCAAGAAGACCGAGGGTCCGGTTCTCGCGCGCACCACACCGCACCCCTTATCGTTCAGGAAACGGCCATGACTCAGAACGTGGACGATCCTGTCGCGGCGGCACGCGATGCCGCTCTTCGGCATGAATGGGATCGGGGATTGGAGCTCTTCAAGCTGGCTGAAACCACGACCGTACTGGCGCCAGAGGATCTCGAGCTCATGGCCGAGGCGGCGTGGTGGGCTACGCACCCCGACGAAGCCATCGACATCCTCGAGCGCGCGTATGCCGCTTACGTGCGATCAGACAACCGAGTGCGAGCGGGATATGTCGCATTGACCCTCGCCCGCGAATATGGCGTGAAGTTCGCCGGTCCGGTGTCCGCAGGATGGTTCAACAGAGCCAAGGGACTTCTCGAGCCGGAGCCAGAGGGAATCGAGCATGGGTACCTCTACGGCCGCCAGTCGTTGCAGGCGCTGGCGGCAGGGAACCTCGATGAGGCGATCGAGCTCGCGCGTCGCGTTGCCGATGTCGGAAGCAGGCTGGGAGATCGGGACTTGCAAGCGGCGGGCATGCTCTATCGGGGCATGGCGCTGGTGGAAAAGGGTGAGGTCGCCGATGGATTCGCCATGATCGACGAGGCTGCGCTCGCCGCGATGAGTGGCGAGCTCGGGCCTTTTATCACTGGATCCGTGTACTGCAACACGATCAACACGTGCTGCGAGGTCGCGGACTACGGACGAGCCGGAGAATGGATCGAGGCAGCACAGCGGCGTGGCGTTCGCACTACGCCTGGGGATTGCCGGATCCATCAGGCTGAAATCCTTGTTCTGCGCGGGGAGTGGGATGAAGCAGAAAGCTCCGCCCGCCGTGGCGCTGAGGAGCTCCGCGGGTTCAACCGCCTAAACCACGTCGGTGAGGCGTTCTATCAGATCGGCGAGGTTCGCCGGCGGATTGGAGACTTCACGGCCGCTCAGGATGAGTTGCGCAAGGCCCAAGAATTCGGGCGCGACCCGCAACCAGGGCTCTCGCTTTTGTTGCTCGGGCAAGGAAAGGTCGATGCTGCGATGGCGTCGATCAAGCGCGCGCTCGACGAGGAACAATCGAGCAAACTCACGCGGGCCCGGCTCCTCCCCGCGTTCGTCGAGATATCGCTTGTGTCGGGAAACCTCGAGGCCGCGAAGAGCGCAACGGAAGAACTGGAGTCGATCGCCTCCACCTACGACGCGTCCGCTCTCCAAGCTGCCGCTCATTACGCGCGAGGCGCTGTCCTTCTCGTCGAGGCAAATGCGACGGAGGCAGTCCGAACCCTTCGACGCGCGGTCGCCCATTGGCAGAACATCGATGCCCCGTACGAGGCCGCTCGCACGAAGACGCTTCTTGCTCAAGCCATCAAGGCACAGGGAGACATTGAAGGGGCCCTCTTGGAGTTAGAGGCGGCGCGCTCAACGTTCGAGAGGCTGGGCGCGATCCCCGACCTTAGAAGGACCGAAGAGCTCCTTGCCCGTGAGACCGACAGCGGAACTGCCACAGGTGCAGTGAACGATGTGAAGGCGCTTCTCTTCACGGACATCGTGAAGTCGACGAATCTGCTCGAGGCGATCGGAGACGAGGCTTGGGTGGACTTGCTGCGGTGGCACGACCAGACGCTTCGATCGCTTTTCGCCGACAACAAGGGCGAGGAGGTGGACCACGCGGGCGACGGATTCTTCGTCGTCTTCGACGATCCCGAGGGCGCGATTACATGCGCCGTGGCGATCCAACGCACACTCGCCGCACATCGAAGAACCCACGGCTTCGCCCCAACCGTAAGAATCGGAGTACATGCAGCCGCCACAGCCGGATCCGGCGGGGAGTACCGAGGCAAGGCCGTCCACGAGGCGGCCCGCATCGCTTCGCTCGCCCCGGGGGGTCAGATCCTCGCAAGCCTTCAGAGCGTGGAGAGTTTTGGGACGCGCTTCGTCGTTTCCGAGGCGCGCTCCGTGCAGCTGAAAGGCATATCGAAACCCGTTGACCTCGTGACGATCGATTGGCGGACCGTCAATCGGTCTGTCGAATCAGGCGGCGAACTGGAGAGGTAAGGCTCTCCTGGGTCGCGAGCTTCTCAAGCGCAACCGTCTGCTCGAGCAGGAGAACGAAGTGTTGCGGTGATCACATGAGCAAGCCCGGTGCGGCAGCCGTGGACAGAACCCAGTTTCGGCTTCTGCCGTGCTCCGGGTGATGCTGGATGACGCGGCCTCAACTGAGCCTTCACGAAGTTTCGGCCGGCTCGTGAGAAGTCCACCGCAGGAGGTTTTCGAGAGTTCGAATGATCTTTGGAAGCGAAGCCGACCGATCCGGCGGCTCAGTCAGACCAGACCCAGGTACGTCGTGAAATCCGTCGCACAATCGTGCCGGATTCGCTCCTCGCCGCTGCGGGTATCGATCTGAACGATTCGCGCACGAGTGGAGAACGTTCCAAGAAGCACAGCGGTGCCTCCTTCGACAGATTGGATCTTCCACCGCCAGCCGGAGGTCAGCTCGCCGATCGCCGACGTTGTCGTTCCGTCCCAGCGAAGCAATGAAGAGCCTTCTACCCACCAAACATTTCCCGATGCGTCGAAGGCAGGCGATATCTTGGCGCCCTGTCTGTCGACCACGTGAACCAGGCGTCCGTCTCGAGCTTCTACGGCCAGAATGTGCGCGTCGTTCTCGTCGTCATCAGAGAACGTGAATGCGATGCGGCCCGCGTCCTCCGACAGCACAGCATCGCCCATTCGCGTTGCGATTCTTGCGTTGAGATAGGCAGCGTTGCCGGGATCGCCGATCGCGGAAAGATAAAAGCCTGCCGTCGTCGCATGCGTCGCAGGCACGATGGTCCCTACGTTGCCCACCGCCCAAGCCATTTTGCCCAACGAAGGATCGGCGTACGAGAACGGCAGCCCGGCTTGCTGGAAGTACGCTCCCTCACGCAGATCGTAAAAGCCAAACGTTGAGCCTTCGTAGTGCGACATCTCGAAACTGATGTATCGATCGTCTGCAGACCATGACGGGGAGTGCAAGCTGTACGTGTCCTCATCGATGGGAGGTACCCACGTGGACGGCGCATCCGCAGACGGCGCATTCCTCCGCGAAATAACCAAGCGCGTGGCGGTGCCTTCGCGGTCGAACACGTACAGACCATCCGCCGCCACGTATGCGAGATGTGTCCCGGAATGAGACAACGCGACCGATGGGGGCATCTCTTCCCAGTAATTCTGGGAGTGTGTCGCCGGCGCAGCTTCCTCGTACTTCAAGAGCGCCGTCTCATCGCCGCTGCTCAGATCAGTCGAATAGACCGTCGCCGTGGTGCCCACCTTGGTCGCAAACAGCAGGACCTTCCCCTGTTCTGTCGTTGCCGAAGTTGGCGAGGGCGATGCACGAATGAACGACGCTGCCGGCCGCACCGCGGACCCGCACGACCCCAGTACGAGACAGCAAGCAACTAGACCCCAACAGCGCCTCATGCCGTCAAACGCTACCGTCCCAATGGGGTGTACCAACACGTCCATTCGGACACAGTCGTCCAGTCGGATGGACTTCACGGCCGGCACGTAGAGTGCACGTAGTGAACGCCGTCTGGGTTCTGCTTCGCGGCGAGCTTCGCTCGCGATGGCGAGCGACGCTTGCGCTTGCACTCCTCATTGGTCTCGGCGGAGGCATCGTGATGACGGCGGCGGCCGGTGCCCGGCGAACCGACAGTTCTTATCGCCGGTTCCTCGACGTGCATCGCGGCGCCGACATGCTGGCGGCGGCGAACGTCGGCGGCGAGAGCCTCAACGCCGGCCACGAGCTGTCGGTTCAGGACTTCGCGAAAATGCCGGCCGTCACCGCCGTCGAGAAATTGCGTTTCTATGTCATCCGCAATCCGTCCCGGCCGGCAGACTCGGAAGAGGGCTACATGGCCGCAGATGCGCGTGCGCGCGACCGCAGCGGTCCGCCGATCGACACATACAAGCTTCTCGAAGGACGACTCGCGGATCCAAACAAGCCCGGCGAGGCCGTTGTGACGCTGCTTGGACGTGAGCTGTCCGGACTTCGCGTCGGCGACAGGTTCAAGCTCGCAGGATTGCCGGACGTGTTTCCGGACTTCGCTCGCGCCGCGCAGACGAAACCGCTCGAGATCAGCATCGTGGGACGCGTGGCGGCACCCGGCGATTTTCCTCCTCTCAGTGGCGACGAGACGGTCTCACTTCACATGACGCCTGCGTTTTATGCCCGGTATCCCGAACTCGCTTTCGGCTTTCCGGGTGGTGTCGCTTTGAAGTTCGACGGAAGACCGAACGCCGCAGATCGCTTCCGCGAGGGGTATCGCCGCGCCGGCGGCAACATGGCGATCACGCTAGAGCGAAGCCTTCAAGACACGAACGTCCAACGGTCGATCCACTTGCAAGCCATTGCTTTGTGGTTGCTCGCCGCCCTGGGTGCGGCTTCGTTGCTTCTGGTATTCGGGCAAACATTGTCACGCCAGATATTCATCGAGTCCGACGATCACCCGACACTGCAGGCACTCGGCGCGACGCGGCCACAGCTCGTCGCCGTCATCTTGCTTCGCGCCATCGTCGCAGCGATCGGCGGCGCGGCGATCGCAATCGCCGTTTCCCTTGCGTTGTCACCGCTTCTGCCAACGGGGCTTGCAAGAGTCGCCGAGCCATATCCGGGTCTCGCGATCGACGGATTCGTTGCAGGTGCCGGCGTCGGCGCACTCACGGCTACCGTCGTCATTCTGGGCTTGTTTCCGGCATGGCGCTCGGGACGCATGCGCGCAGGCGCCGGGCTCACAGCGGAGCGCCCATCGGTTATCGCCGAGTTTTTCTCTCGTGCCGGAAGGCTTCCGTCGCTCGTTGCAGGTGCCCGCCTCGCACTCCAGCGTGGCAGCGGGCGCAGCGCGATGCCGGTGCGCACGACCATTGCAGCGCTTACCCTTGGAATAGTCGTGCTGACAGCCGCAGGCACCTTCGCGGCCAGCCTCAGCCATTTTCTCGTTACCCCGAGGCTCTACGGTGTCTTATGGGATGCTCGCGTCGGCGTCGAGCGTCCCGAGTCTTTCACCGGTGAAACACGGACCGTCGGATCACCGCTGGATCTCAACGCGATCGCCCAAAAGCTCGTTGCAATGGATCCGCGCATCGAAGGTGTGGCCGTCGGATCGACGGGACTCAACCTCGCGGTCGGCGACACTCTTCTCGAAACGATGGTCATCGAAGCCGGTGCCGGCCGGGCGCCCCTGCCACCGTTGCTCGAGGGCCGGTATCCGCAACAACGTCCTCGCGGCCAGATGCAAGAGATTGTTTTGGGCCGCCGGGCAATCGAGCGTCTCGGGACGTCGGTCGGATCGACGATCGAGGCGAGCTTTCTCGACGTCGACGAAAGGAAAACCAAACTAAGAGTCGTCGGCGTTGCGGTGGTACCGGTGTTCGTCGACTCGAGCAGGCTCGGCGAGTCTGCTCTTTTGCCACCGGGAGTGCTCCAAAAGGATCTGGGCTTACCCGAAGATTTCGAGCAAGCCGAGCCGGACAATTTGTTCGTTGCAGGACGCGCCGACGAAACGTTGGTCCGAGAAATCGCGCGACTCGCCGGACCCGAAGTCGGTGCAGGGGACGACGTTCACATTTGGAACGATACGCCGCCGTCGGACATCGTCAACTTCGGCCGCGTGCAAAAGATGCCCCTGGCATTGGGTTTACTACTTGCCGCCTTTGCTGCGGCCACGCTCATCCACACGCTGATCACGGCGGTGAACCGTCGTCGTCGCGATTTGGCGATCCTCAAGACGATTGGTTTCGTGCGGGGCCAAGTGCGCCGGGCGGTATTCGCTCATTCGTTGTTGCTGACGGCGCTCGCGCTCGCCATCGGCATACCCGCCGGCATCGCTGCAGGACGCTGGATGTGGCGACTGCTCGCCCACGATCTGGGTGTCCTTCCGGAGCCGGTCCTGCAAGCCGTTACGATGGCGATCGGTATCGCCGCAACGTTCGCGATCGCCGTCGTCATCGCGGTCTTTCCGGCGCGCGTCGCCGCCTGGACGAGGCCGGCGACGGTTTTGCGAAGCGAATGAGCGGAAATGACAAAGGGGCCTCGCGGCCCCTTTGTCGGTGTTGGTCTGACTAGGTGGACGCGTACGGGTACATGACCTGCTGGCAGCTTCCGCCACCTGTCGGGGTGCCGGCTTGGCCCGTGCACACCGTGCCCATGCTCTTGTCCTGGTCGATCGGGCATTCCCTGGAGCCCCCGCAACCATCCTCGATCTTCAACGTGCCCGTGGTCCCCACGTCGCCGGTGTTCAGCGTTGCAACTCGGACGAAGACGTAGAGCGTCGGGTCGTGCAGTCCCTGAGGCACGAAGCCCGTCACGCTGTCGGCATCCTGAAAGAAGATGTCGCCGTCCTGTCCCAGAGCGGAGCCGTTCTTGCACGCGACGCACCCGTCGCCGTCGACGTCGAATCCGGCGAAGATACCGACGCTCCCGCCCAGATCGTCGATTGCCGTGACCGTGAAAATGTGTCCGGCGTGGCCGGTCGTGTCGAAGCAACCCCCGCCGGCTCCCGTGGAGCAGTCCACGGGTCCCGCGGCTTCGCTGATCGACGCCACCCCAGGAACGCTCGCGTTGATTCCCGCCGATGCGGCGACGTACTGCCGGTTTGCGGGCCAATCTTCCGCGTGCGCACCCGTCTGCGCCATGAGCGCTACGAGCGCGGCCGCGATCGCCAATACCGCTGTTCTGCCCTTCATTCTCTCCCCCTCTGCTCGGCTTGCCCGCCCGAATGATTCGGCGCCGCTTTGCCCCATTCCTGTTCTTTTCGGATAAATGTTAACGCACCGGACGAAAGGAGGATTTAGCGACCCGAGCAGAGAAAACTAGCCGCTTGGGGCAAGGCTGCGAGGGGGATTCGTGTCGAAGCGATGGATGAGCCTGCTCGGGTGGGGTCTGGCGGCGTCGTTGGCGTCTCCGGTGTTCGCAGCCAATCCTTCGGAGCCTCCTCGCGGCGATTCGGTGGCGGGTGCGCTCGGGATCGCGGCGCGCGCGTCGGGGACCCCGCTTCCCGCTCCCTCCGGCGCACGAAGTCAGACGCTGGAAAGCGCAGTCTCGTCCTTCTACGAGCGGGTCGCCGCACGACCGCTCTCCGACCAGGATCGCGAGACAACGCTGTCGCGGCTGCAGTACCTCTCTGCGCCGTACCGCGAGGGTCTCGCAACGATCTTGTCGGCAATGACCACCGCGCAGGACCTGCGCAATGCCGCCTTCGCCGGCATCTCTCGACCAGAAATCGCATACGCCGAAGACGTGGCCTTGCGTGCTCAATTTGCTCCCGAAACGGTCGACGCGGCGGCCGCGCTCGGGGCTGCATCGATCATCGGTCGCATAGACCGCCCGCAGATGCTGCGTGCGGCCGCCTCGCTGCACGCCGCCGTCGCGACGGCGAAGCACCTTTTCGCGGTGGGACCGGCGCCCGAAGAACGGATCGACTTGCCGTTCGATGCGATCACGATCGGCACGAACGGCGGCGACGTGTACACACGGGACAAGCAATTGATCGTCGAGCCGGGCGGCGACGATCTGTATGTTAACAACGCCGGAGGCATGGTCAATCAGCAAGTGTTCGACGCGACCGGTGGGTGTGTTTCAGGCGGCGGGTCGACCGGAAAAGCGTCGCCGAATCTCGATTGCACGCCGGCGCCGTCACGCATCTGCACGTATGACGTCCTCAACAATGCTTCCGGCAGCGATGTGTTTCCGGTCGTCAACGTACCCAACCACGACGTTGCGGGCGCCGGCAACGGACGCGACGGGTCTTGCGGCAACGATCAGCGGCGCGAGGCGATGACCTCGGATACCGCAAACGCCGCGAACGACGGCGACT
This sequence comes from Actinomycetota bacterium, assembly GCA_020201525.1. GTDB lineage: Bacteria > Actinomycetota > AC-67 > AC-67 > AC-67 > JAIVGO01. The sequence continues at coordinate 10,975 of JAIVGO010000034.1, forward strand.
CGCGGGACGTTTCTCTGCTCCTCGATCTTGGAGGCAGCGACAGGTACACCCAGCCGTGGTCGCACGACGACCCGGCGTTCGGGCTCGTCGACTTCTGCTATCCGGGCGAGACACAGAAGACGAACACGAATCGCGATTTTGTGCAGGGCGGCACGCTCGCCGGCATCGGCATGCTCTGGGACGACGGCGCCGGAGACAATGTTTTCCGCGGCCGCTTGAACACGCAAGGGTCCGGGCACGTCGGAGGTATCGGGATGCTGTTCGTAACGGGCGGAGGCGACGACGAGTTTTGGGCCGACAGGCTCGCACAAGGAAACGGCATCGCCGGTGGAATCGGCGTGCTGGCCGACGACGGCGGCACGAACTCGTTCTTGCTCGAACCACCGGTCGTGTATCGCAACGAATTTCGGCCGGGTGGTCGCGAGTGCTCACAGCAAGGCCGCGCGGGACAAGGCGAAGGCGGCTTCCTCGGCGCCGGCGTGCTGTGGAACGGCGGTCGCGGCACATACCGCGCAGTCGTGCATGAGACCGAGGGAACGTATCCGTTCGCGCCGGTGCTCGATCCGTCCGGTGATCCGTTATTGGCACCGGGGAGCGATGCGCAGGGAAGCGGCGAATCGTTTCCGATTCCGAACACGCCCGGCGGCATCGTCGCCGGGACCGGCATCCTCGTCGATCACAGCGGCAACGACACCGTATGTGCAGGAGCAGGAAAGATCGATGGGGCCGATGACACGACGCAAAGCCCGGGAGCAATCGACATCGTGTGCGGAACGTTCAACCTCCCCGCCGAGATCACGATCGGCGATGTCGCCTTCGCGCTTCACCATCTTGGGGGCGGCGCGGTCGGAGTGCGAGTCGTGATGCCGTCGTGAGGAAAACGCGGCTGATCGTCGCGCTGGTCGTCCTGGCCCTCGCGCGGCCGGCGTTCGCCCATGATCCCGAATCGATCGCCGTCGCCAAGTTGCACACAGTCTGCGCGACTGCGTCGCTGCCCGACCAAGATTGTGCGATCGCAGAGGCCGCGGTCCACGATGCATTCGAGGGCTCCGAACGAACCGGCGGCGGCGTGTCGTACCAGGACGTGCGAAACGAGAACGAGCCCGAGCACGCCGATCCGGAAATTGCCGTCGGTTCTTTCTACTTCTTTCCGCGCATCATGGAAATCGACGTCGGGCAAGTGGTGACGTTCCGTAACACGAGCCCCGCCGGCGGGAACCCACACATCGTCAGCTCCAGCGACTGGGCGGCACCAGACCATGCTCTTCCCGTGCCCGGCCCGCTTTCCTGGGGTGGCGGGGCGATCACATCGGGCAGGCTCGAGCCGGGCGAGACGTGGGACTGGCCGATGGAGGTCGGGTCGCATCCCGATTCCGGCATCTCGCTCGGCATCGATAAGGTCCTGATTCCGTATCACTGCAACCTGCACGGAGCTTCGCAGATGAACGGCTTTCTCATACTGCGTACACGCGGCTACTGACCTCTTCGCCGTCGGCGGGTGAGACGTCGGATCGACACGTGGATCTGGCCGGCGCGTTTTTGCTTCTTGAACGAACGAGTGCTTCTCTACGCGAACAGGAAGCTCTCTTCACCCGAACCGGAGGGCACGAGTGACGACCGGCGGGAAGCCACGGATATTGGTGGTCGAGGACGATCCCGATCAACAATTGCTCTACACCGAGTTCCTGGGGCGAGAAGGATTCGACATCGAAACGGCCGCAACGGCGGACCAAGCCCTCGCGAGTATGAATGAAAGCGTCCCCGCAGCGTTGATCCTGGACATGGCCATGTCGGGAAGCAGCGGACTATCGGTGCTCAACTCCGTTCGCGAAAACCCGAAGACGAGCGCAGTGCCGATCATCGTGGTTACCGGAGTAAGTAAAAGCGATGATCTCTGGCAGGGCCGCGAATGGGGATGGGACCACTACGTCGAAAAGCCGGCGGACATAGGAAAGCTCGCGGTGCTCCTTCGAGAGGTCACCGCGAAGAGCTCGTCCGAGGAAGGTTGAGCCGGCGGCGAGCAGGTACGGCAAAGACTTCTCCCAGCGGGGATGCTGAGCTTTCTGGGCCCACCCCGGGATAGGCTCGCTTCCCTGCCCGCTCACCGCCTCTGTTGCTTGGACGCGCCACACAGAAGAAGGGTTTTCCAGTCCGCAGCCGGTAGCCGGTGGCGTCGCCGAGTGATCCATTGCACACAATGACGCTTTCCTCAGCCCGGTCATAAACCGAGACGGCGAACGAGGGCTCTGGCTGAGACAATCCCGTGGCTTGCACACACGCCTCCTCGGCAAGTGGTGGCGTCGAGGAAGTCCCAAGTGTGCGAGGTCATCCCCCGCGGCACACGGCCGTTCCGTCATTTCATAAACCCCGGCCGGCCGATCGAGAAGGCGTTCGTCCCACGCACTTTCGGGCTTCGAGGCGCCGCGCTTCGTGCGCCTTCGGGTGACCTGCTACCATCCTGCCGCCGCAAGCGGGGGTGGCTACACAGACTGCTCGTACGTCTCGAATTCTGCGATCGGAGGAGAGGGAGGAAGTGCGGAGAGGCCGAACGGCGCGGCGTGTCGCAAGCCTCGTGTCCCTTGGTTTCTTCATCGTCCTCACCGCCTGCGCTCAAAACGCTCCCCAGGACACATTTCATAACCTCGGCGGGCCCGTCGCGCGCAAAGAGCTCAACCTCTCCACGCCGGTTTTCTTGGTCGCTGCGATCATCTTCTTCCTCGTCGAAGGCGCGCTTGTCTACGCCACGATTCGCTTCCGGGCGCGATCCGACCGCGACGTCCCGGTTCAGGTCCACGGCAACAGGGTCCTCGAGGTGACTTGGACGCTCATTCCCGCCGTCATCCTCGCCGCCATCGCGGTTCCGACCATCGGGACCATCTTCAGCCTCGCGAGCACGCCGTCCGGTCCGAATGTCGTGCGCGTCGACCTGACGGCGCGGCAGTGGTGGTGGGAATACAAGTACCCGGACCTCGGCGTCGTCACGGCGAATGAGATGCATATTCCCTTGGGCAAGAACGTGGCCATCAAGCTGCGGTCGGTGGACGTCATTCACAGCTTCTGGGTGCCGAGGCTCGCCGGAAAGCAAGACGTGATCCCGGGGCGAACGAACGACCTGTACTTCAGCGCCGATAAGGCCGGAACTTATCTCGGTCAATGCGCAGAGTTCTGCGCCTTGTCGCATGCAAACATGCGTTTGCGCGTGATCGCGGAGCCACAGGCCAAGTTCGACGCGTGGGTGCAGCAGCAGAAGGCCGACGCCATCGCACCGACCGGCGGCGATGCCGCGCACGGCATGGATTTGCTGCTCAAGAATCAGTGCATCTTCTGTCACACGATCCGAGGAACGCAGGCGGCGGGAAAGGTGGGGCCCGACCTGACGCATGTGGCAGGCCGCATGACGTTCGCCGGGGCAACGTTCGATTTCACCACCGACAACTTGATCAAATGGGTCTCGGATGCTCCGGCCATGAAGCCCGGGGCGAAGATGGGCCGCGGCCTCGCTGACTATCACCTGACACCCGATGACGTGCGGGCGATCGTCGCGTATCTCGAGAGCTTGAAATGAGGGTAGGAGCGAACTGATGGACGCTGCAATCGAAACGCGACCGGGCGTGTTCAAGCGCCCGACTGCCACGACCGGCGCATGGAGTTGGTTCTCGACCGTCGATCACAAGAAGATCGGCATCCTGTACGGCGCGACCGCGATCCTCTTTTTCGTCGTCGGAGGTATCGAAGCGCTTTTGATCCGGCTCCAGCTCGCGAAGCCGGACGGCAACGTGCTGAGCCCCTCCGCCTACAACCAAGCTTTCACGATGCACGGCATCACGATGATCTTCCTCGTGGTCATGCCGCTCGGAGCTGCATTCGCGAACTACTTGCTGCCGCTCATGATCGGCGCGCGCGACGTTGCTTTCCCCCGTCTGAACGCATTCAGCTATTGGGTGTTCGCACTCGCCGGGATCTTCATCTACTCGAGCTTCTTCCTCGGCGGCGCCCCGAACGGCGGATGGTTCGGTTACGCGCCGCTGTCGACGAAGGCGTTTTCGCCGGGTCACAACATGGACTTCTACGCGCTCGGATTGCTCATTTTGGGTGTGGCGTCGACGGCGTCCGCGGTGAACCTGCTCGTGACGGTGGTCAACATGCGCGCGCCGGGCATGAGCCTCATGCGCATGCCGGTTTTCGTTTGGATGGTCTTCGTCGTTCAGTTCCTGCTCGTCTTCGCACTCCCGGTGCTCACCGTCGGTCTCATCCAGCTGATCTTCGACCGATTGATGGGCACCAACTTCTTCAATGCGACCAAAGGCGGTGATCCGCTGCTTTGGCAGCACCTCTTCTGGCTCTTCGGCCATCCCGAGGTCTACATCTTGATCCTGCCGGCGATGGGCATCGTGTCGGAAGTGTTGCCGACGTTCTCTCGCAAGCCGCTCTTCGGGTACCCGGTGGTCGTGTTTTCGGGCATCGCCATCGGCTTCATGGGATGGGGCGTCTGGGCGCACCACATGTTCGCCACCGGCCTCGGTCCCGTCGCGAACTCGGCCTTTGCGGTGTCGACGATGTTCATCGCCGTGCCGACCGGGGTGAAGGTTTTTAACTGGACGGCGACGATGTGGGGCGGCTCCTTGCGATTAAAGACGCCGATGCTGTTCTCGATCGGCTTTGTGACGATGTTCATCATCGGAGGACTTTCCGGCGTCACGCACGCGGTTGTGCCGAGCGATTATCAGCAGACCGACACGTATTACATCGTCGCGCACTTTCATTACGTTCTGTTCGGCGGAGCGATGTTCGGCCTTTTCTCCGGCGTCTACTACTGGTGGCCGAAAGTGTTCGGCAAGCTGCTCAACGAGCGAGTCGGGAAGCTCCACTTCTGGCTCATGCTGATCGGATTCAACTTGACGTTCGCGCCGTTCCACATTCTCGGGCTGCAAGGCATGGTTCGACGAACGTACACGTATCCCAAGGGCCGGGGCTGGGATGGCTGGAATTTCGTATCGACGGTCGGCGCATTCGTCATCGCGCTCTCGCTGCTCGTGTTCTTCTACAACGTCATCGTGACGCGCCGGCGTGGCGCCGTTGCCGGAAACGACCCGTGGGACGCCCGCACGATCGAGTGGACGACGTCATCTCCCCCGCCGGAGTACAACTTCGCCGAGATTCCCGTCATTCATTCGGTGGACGACTTCTGGCACCGCAAGTACGTCGAGGACAAAGAGGGGCGTCTGGTGCGGGTCCCGTCGGGCGGCGCCGATGAGGAGGAACACGACCGTGGATCCGGCGTGACGGATGGGCACGGAGACGATCACCACGCGATACACATGCCGTCGCCGTCGTATTTCCCGCTCCTGGCGGCGATCGGAATGCCGATCTTCGCCTACGGTCTCATCTATTCGAGGATCTTGATCGCGGCCGGGGCGCTCATCATGCTCACCGGGCTGTACGGCTGGGCGCTCGAGCCCGGCAGCGAATAAGGAGAGGAGCTCGATGGCGCAAGATGTAGCGGCGGTCGCAGGCCAAGAGGTTCACGACACCTCCACCGGCCTCGACAACACGAAGATCGCCATCTGGGCTTTCCTTGCCTCGGAGTGCCTGCTGTTCGGCGCGCTCATCTCCACCTACCTTCTCTACCGCGGCCGCGGCACCGTCGGGCCGTTCCCGAAAGACGTGTACGACATCCCGTTCACCTCGGTGAGCTCGTTCGTGCTCCTCATGAGCTCGCTCACGATGGTTCTGGCGCTCGTGGCTATCCAGCGCGGCGACCAGCGTGGGACCCGCGTGTGGCTGATGGCGACTGCGCTGCTCGGCATGGTGTTCTTGTCGGGACAGACGTACGAGTTCACCACGTTCGTCCACGAAGGGCTCACCGTAAAGACGAACACATTCGGGTCCGCGTTTTTCTTGCTGACCGGCGTGCACGGAATTCACGTGACGCTCGGCGTGCTGATGCTGCTGTCGCTGTTCACGCTCGCGATGCGAGGCGAGCTTCCGACGGAACGAGCCCGCACCGTCGAGCTCGCCGGGCTCTACTGGCACTTCGTGGACATCGTTTGGATCGTGATCTTCACCGTCGTGTACCTGATCCCGAGCCCGCATTCCTAAGGAGC
>JAIVGO010000195.1 GCA_020201525.1 Actinomycetota bacterium
ACGTGAGCGAGAGGCCGCTCGCGACGCCAACGACGGCAACACAGCCCAACAGGATTCGCCGCTTCATGTCCGACATCTTCAAGCCGCCCTTTCTGCTAACGGATGCTAACGAAACTCAAGATTACTCCTGAGACGTGACGATACACGGCGACACGCGGTGTCAGCATTTACGCTGGTCACGTGCGACAGGAGAACACGTGACGCACTGCGCGACACAGAATGACACGGGCTTGAACGGATTTAGGTTCCTGTGGGGAAACCCGTGGGGGTTCAAGTCCCTCCTCTCGCACTGCCGCGCTGCGTTACCGATCGAGCAGCCGGCGCATCGCAGGCAACAGCGCGCGGAACGCTTTGCCGCGGTGGCTGATCGCGTCCTTTTCCGACGGCTCCATCTCGGCCGTCGTGCGATCGAAGCCGTCGGGGACGAAGATCGGGTCGTAACCGAAGCCCATCCTCCCCCGCGGCGTGCGAATGATTCGCCCCTCCACGGTTGCCTCCTCGACTGCGTGCCCGCCCGACGGCGTGACGCAGACTGCAACGCAGCGGAACCGACCCGTGCGTTCTGCGTCCGGCACGTGCTCCAAAGAATCCAGCAGCAATGACCGGTTTTCTTCGTCCGATGCGTCCGGCCCCGCATACCGCGCAGAGCGAACACCCGGCCGGCCGCCGAGCGCGTCGGCTTCGATTCCAGAATCGTCGGCAATCGCCGGCATGCCGGCGAGCACAGCGAGCGACTGCGCCTTCGCGATCGCGTTCTGCAAATACAGCTCGGAATCCTCCGGCGGCGGCACCCAGCCGGGAAAGGCCGACGCATCGATGAGCTCGAACAGGCTGTCCGTGAAGATCGCGCGAATCTCCTTCAACTTGCCGGGATTCGCCGTTGCGATGGCGACGGCCACGCTCATGCCTGCAGAACCGCGCGCTGTTCTTGGATCAGCGTCTCTATGCCGTACGTGCCGAGGTCGATCAGCTCACCGAGCTCGTCCCGATCGAACGGATCGCCTTCCGCCGTACCTTGCACCTCCACGAATGCTCCCGCGCCGGTCATGACGAGATTCATATCGACGCTGGCGGCGACATCTTCCTCGTAATCGAGATCGAGCACCGGAACACCGCTCACGATGCCGACACTTACGGCAGCGACGTGATCGGTCAGAACGCCTTTCGGCACCGTGCCGGCGTCGGCGAGCGTCGCAATCGCATCGGCGAGTGCCACATACGCCCCCGTGATCGACGCCGTTCGTGTCCCGCCGTCCGCGATGAGCACGTCGCAATCGACGGTGATCGTGCGTTCTCCGAGCGACGCGAGATCGGTTACCGATCGCAGAGAGCGTCCGATCAAGCGCTGAATCTCCTGCGTTCGGCCCGAAGGCCGCCCGGACTGCACCTCTCGCGGCGTCCGCTGCGCAGTCGAGCGCGGCAGCATGCTGTATTCCGCGGTCACCCAACCACGAGCGCCGCCGCGTAACCATGCCGGGACGCGCTCTTCAAGGGTCGCGGCACACAACACACGCGTGCGACCCATTTGGATGATGCAGGACCCTTCCGCAAACGGCAGATAGCCACGCTCCATCACGACCGGCCGCAAGTCGGGCGGCATACGTCCATCTTTGCGAGGACCACTCATAGGTCTGTTCCTTCCCGGGCGCGTGCGATCTCGATCACGCCGTCGAATTCTTTCGCCGCCTCTTCTCCAGACCGTTCGGCATCAAGCGTCGGCCAAATATGGGTGAGCATCAATCGTGCGACTTCGGACTCGGCGGCTACCATGCCGGCCTCGAACGCGCGCAAATGGATCGGTCCGAAATTGACCTCGGTGTCGCGCTGCCAGGATGCCTCACAGAGAAAGAAGTCCACGTTGCGTGCCGCGATCGCCAGATTCGGATTCGGCCCTGTGTCGCCCGAATAACAGATCGTCTTGCCGCCCGACGAAATGCGCAGCGTCAGGTTCGGGGTGGAATGAATGCTGTCGAATGTTTGGAGGCGAAACGGTCCGATCTCCATTTCCTCTCCGGGCCCGACCTCGCGCCAGTCGAACACTTGAACGAATGATTCCATCGCGTCGTCGGACATGAGTCGCCCCGCGAACGCCAGGGATCCCGGAGGTGCCAACACCGGCACGCGGCGAGGACGCTCTGGATGAAACGACAGTGCGAAGAACAACGGGTAGATATCGACAAAATGGTCGGGATGCATGTGCGACAAAAAGACGCCGTTGATCTTGGTGAGATCGGCGTCGAGGGGAATATTCGCCATCGTGCCAGTCCCGGCGTCCATCCACAGCGAAAATCCGTCGTCTTGCAACAGATATCCGGAGCACGCTTCGCGCGGCGAGGGAAACGTGCCGGATGCTCCCAGAATCTCGAGTCTCATGTGCTCAGCGGACACCGCCGAGCAAGCGCTCCTGCACCGCGCCGATTTCCGGACCGAGGAACCGCGTGCCGAGCGCCTGGAACAACGCCGCGTCGCCACTCGAGATGAATCGGTGCTCGGGCGAGCCGTCCTTCTCGCGAAACGCGCCGCGCTCGGTCAGCAGCGCGTACGCGTCGCGTGCGGTCTCGTCCGCACTGCTGATCAAGACCACGTCGTGTCCCATCACAAAGTGAATGACTCCGCTCAGGAGCGGATAATGCGTGCACCCCAAAATGAGGGTATCGACGTCCGCAGCTTGCAACGGGGCAAGATACTCACGCCCAAGCTCGACGACCTCCTCGCCCGAAGTCTCGCCACGCTCGACGAATTCGACGAACCGAGGACACGCCGCCGACATCAACGACACGTTCTCTTTGGTGCCGGCTACCGCAGCATCGTACGCGCCGGATGACACCGTCAGCGCGGTGCCGATCACACCGATCCGGCGGTTCCGTGTCGCTTTTACCGCGGCGCGAACGGCCGGAAGCACGACTTCAAGCACGGGAACGTCATCGCTCACCGCGCGCACGGCGTCGAGCGCAGCCGACGACGCGGAGTTGCACGCGATCACGATCATCTTGACGCCTTCGGACACGAGAAATTCTGCGATCTGCGTGGAAAACAAACGCACTTCTTCCGAGCGACGCGGGCCGTACGGACCGCGCGCTGAGTCTCCGAAATACAAGATGCTTTCATTCGGCATGAGGTCGATCAGGGCACGGGCAACCGTCAAGCCGCCGACGCCCGAATCAAACACACCTATCGGTCGCTCATCCATTTCGCGGAGTATAGCGTCAGTACTCAGGCCCAGATCATGCCTTCGAGGCGTGCTGCGGCCGTTTCGAAATCGCCGGCGTATGCGCCGGTCGACATGTACTTCCATCCACCGTCGGGAAGCAGAACGACAATCGTGCCGGATTCCATCCCCGCAGCGACACGGCGCGCGACGTGCAGTGCGGCGCCGGAAGAGATGCCGGAGAAAATCGCTTCTTGCGACAACAGCTCGCGCGTTGCAAGTAATGCGTTGCGCGTCGACACCTTAATGCGGCGGTCGAGCACGGTTACGTCGAGGACCGGCGGAACGAATCCTTCGTCGAGGTTACGAAGCCCGTACACGAGCTCACCGTATTCCGGCTCGGCTGCGACGACTTGCGCGGCTGCATTGTGCTCTTTGATACGCCGGCCACACCCCATCAGCGTGCCGCCGGTCCCGAGCCCGGCAACGAACACGTCGACCGACGGGCAGTCCCGAACGATTTCCGCGCCGGTTCCGTCATAGTGCGCCGCGGGATTTGCGGGGTTGCCGTACTGATAGAGCATGTGAAACTTGGGGTCGGAGGACATCTCTTGCGCAAGGCGGATCGCGCCGTTCGATCCCTCGGCACCCGGCGAGAACACCATGTCGGCGCCGAACATCTCGAGAATTTGCCGCCGTTCGGTCGACACGTTGTCGGGCATGACGCACGTCAATCTGTAGCCGCGAAGCTTGCACACCATCGCGAGCGCTATCCCGGTGTTGCCCGATGTCGGCTCGAGAATGATCTTGTCTTGTGAGAGGGCGCCCGCGCGCTCGGCGTCTTCCACCATGCGCAACGCGATGCGATCCTTCATCGAGCCCGTCGGGTTCATGCCTTCGAGCTTTGCGTAGATGCGGACAGACTCCGATGGTGACATCGTCGGCAGACCTACCAGCGGTGTATGCCCGATCGCGCCGAGGATGTTGTCGGCGATCACGACGCGATCTCGCTCTACCGGCCGCCGGCGACGGCCGGCAGAATCGAAACCGTGTCACCTTCGGACACCGGCGTCTCCAGCGAACCCAGAAATCGGATGTCCTCGTCGTTCAAGTACACGTTGATGAACCGGTGCAGATCGCCGGAATCGCCGACGATGGCCGAGCGGAAACCTGGATGTTCGGCATCGATCTGCTCGAACACTTCACGCACCGTCGATCCACCGGACGACACCGCGCGCGCGCCGCCGGTGTGCTTGCGCAGAATTGTTGGGATGCGTACCTCGACTGGCATACCTCTCCTCTACCCCGCGGCTACTTGATCGGTAACGACCTCGAGCTCCTCGATGTTCCCATCCACGATACGAAACGCACGCACGTCGGGATTCCCACGATCCGAGAGCGACACAAGCGCGTAGACGGCGTCGGGGTGATACGCCCGCTCGACGTCTGTCGGGGACGGAAAGGCCGGCGAATGCGTGTGCGAGTGATAGATCGACACGACCTCCCAGTCGTTGTCGAAAAGATCGTCGTAAATGCGCTTCAGCTCCGCCGGATCGGCGTTGTACCGCATCACCGGATCGGGGTCGATGTTCTGCATGCGGTAAAGCCGAACCGCCTGACCCGGAGGCCCCGCGATCAGCCCGCACGCCTCCTTGGGA
>JAIVGO010000131.1 GCA_020201525.1 Actinomycetota bacterium
CGGTGACACCGTATTCCGGCCCGGACACATCCGCGGGTGAGCTCGATGGCTCTTGCAGCGACGTAGCAGGGAACCAAGCGGAGCCGATTAGGTTCAACTTCGCGTACGACGCGACTGCGCCGGGTGTCGTCGGCACCCCGGATCGGGCCCCGGATCACAACGGTTGGTACAACCACTCGGTCACGATTGCGTGGAGCGACGAAGCAGGAGACGCGTGCGATCCGGGGACGGTGACATTCAGTGGACCGGATTCTGCAACGGCAAGCGTAACCGGTACCTGCATCGACACTGCCGGTAACACCGGTACCGGCACGTTCTCCTTCAAGTACGACGCGACAGCACCAGTAGTGAGCATCACAACGCCTGCCGAGGGCGGTATCTTCATTTTGCACGCGAACGTCGCCTCGGCGTACGAGTGCACGGACGACACGTCGGGTGTGGACATGTGCAGCGCGCCGGTCCCAAGCGGTCAAAACATCGACACGAATTCAGTCGGCGAGCACACCTTCGGCATTTCCGCGATGGACGCCGCAGGCAACGCCGCCGGAGACTCCAACGCATACCGTGTGCAGTACGCGTCGGTGGGACCCTGCGCCGGTGTCACCGGGCATCAAATTCTAGCGCCGATCAACGCCGACGGATCGAGTGTTCACAAGCAGAACAGCACGGTTCCCGCGAAGTTTCGCGTATGCGACGCGAACGGGGTCGCGATCACAGCGCCCGGCGTCGTGCAAAGCTTTCGCGTGATCACCATAACCAGTGGCGGGTCGACGAGCGACGTCGATCAGCCCGTGCCGTCAACGAGTGCCCACGAGTCCTTTCGAGCAGGCGATCAGCAGTGGATCTACAACATCTCGACGAAGTCGTTCACCGCGGGATCGAAGTACGGGTTCCGGATTTCGCTCGACGACGGGACCGCCATCGACTTCAGCTTCACCGTGCGCTGATCCCCGCGCACACAAGGCATCCCCGGTCGGATTCGGCCGGGGATGCTGTGTTTAGAGAAGGAATTCGTGACACATCCGGCGAATGTTCCGCCCCATGGCCCGGACTCGTTTCCTCTCGTTCGCGACCGTCCTGGCGCTCATTGCGACGCTGGGCTCTGCACGTGCCAGCCACGACCCGCGCCACTTCGACGGGTATTTGCCGGGCGAGGGGGGGACCCAGCTCATGTAGCAGGTCGTCACGCCGGACCCCGCCGTATGGGGGCCCGGCCCGTACTCGACGGTCCTTGACTATTCCGGCTATGAGCCGGCCACCATTTTTTTCGATGGGATCAAGGACATATTCCTCGGCCAAGGATATGCCGTCGCAGGCGTGAATGTCCGCGGCACCGGCTGTTCCGGCGGCTCCTTCGATTACTTCGAGCGAGCTGAGTGGCTCGACGGCCGGGACGCGATCGAGTTCCTCGCAACCCAACCGTGGTCGAACGGCGACCTGGCGATGGTCGGCAAGTCATATCCCGGAATCACGCAGCTCTACGTGGCGGCTGAAAAACCCTCGCACCTACGCGCGATCGTACCCGGCGCATATTTCGGCGATCTGTATCGCGATATTCCCTATCCCGGCGGGATCCTTAACAGCGTGTTCGCGGCCGGCTGGAGCTTCGGATCGCAGCCGGTCAATTCCTTCGACCAATGGTCCGAGGGCGTGCAGAGCGTTGATCAGACGTGTATTCGTTCACAAGTTGATCACGCTGCAAATCCCGTGACGAATCCGTTCGTTCGCGCAGCGGAGCACCAGTGGGACGACGAGCTGTATCGCGAACGCTCGGGCAATTACGTCGCCGACCAGATCGATGTCCCCGTGCTGGCGGAGATCGCATGGCAGGATGAAGAGGTCGGCTCTCGCGGTCTCGACTGGCTGACGCATCTCCAGCCGAGCGTCCCGTGGCGCGCCGTCGTCATGAACGGTGACCACGGCGAGTATTACGGCGACTACGTGAAACCGGAGATCTTTCGGTTCTTGTCGTACTACCTAAAGAAGTCGGTGCCGGCCGGCGACGCGTGCTCGGCTCCTACCTTCGACGAAGCACTTGCTTGCTACAAGAACGAGCCCAAGCTGCTTGTGAATTTCGAAAACAGCACGAATCGTGTTCCGAGTTGGCAGCAGCGGTTCACGTCGTGGCCGGTGACCGAAAATGTTCTGCGGATGCATCTGCACGACGACGGAACGTTGGACACGACGACGCACCGTTCGGGAGAAACACCGACGCCGTACGTCTATCAATTCCCCGCGGGATCGAATTCGTACGGCAACACAAGTGAGCTCCCCGGCGACTTGCCGTTTGTCGACTACTGGCAACAGCAACCCCCGCGCCAGACCGTCGCGAAATTCACGACGCCGCCCTTCGCGAAAGACACCCTGTTCGTTGGAACGGCGAGTGCCGACCTGTGGATATCGTCTACGGCGCCTGATACAGATCTCGAGGTCATGATTACCGAGATCAGACCCGACGGGAGCGAGCAATACGTCCAGAAGGGCTGGCTGCGAGCCAGTCACCGAATCCTGGATGACACACTCACAACGCCATTGCGTCCATACCAGACGCATCAACTCGGCGACTTCGCGCCTCTCCTCCCCGGCCAGCCGACGAAGGCGCGCGTCGAAATCTTTCCGTTCGGTCAGGTATTCCGAGCCGGAACGAGGCTCCGTTTGACAATCGAAGCGCCCACGACGCTCCCGGAATTGTGGGGCTTCGCCGCGAACCCCGTCCCCGCCGTCAACCAGATCTACACCGACACTGCACATCCCTCGTCATTAGCGCTCCCCCTCGTGGCCCAGTCGTCCCAGACGTTTCCGCCGGAGCGCGCCTGCGGCACGCTTCGCAACCAGCCGTGCCGCCCGTCGCTACCTTAGGGGTGTGGGCTACTTCTCGGGAGAGGCCGGCTCGGGCTACGTTCGCATCGAACGATCAGACAGTCTGCGTTCCTTCGAGATCGCCCCGGGTATCACGATTCGGCCCCTGCTCGGTGAGCGGCTCAACATTAACATCGTGACGCTTGCGCCCAACGCTGTGGCCGCCCTGCACACGCACGACGAGGAGCAGCTCGGGTACGTGGTCGCTGGAAGCTGCGATTTCACCGACGGCACGACGACCACTCGACTGGCTGCGGGGGACGTCTACCATGCCGCGTCGAACGCCCCGCACGGCGCGACCGCACACAATGACGGATGCGTCATCATCGATGCATTCGCACCACCGCGAGCGGGAATTCGGGAATTGCTCGACAGCTGATCGAGCGCTCCGCCCGATTCGCAACGAATCGAACAGGACTTCGGTCGATACCCATCAGACCCGAGTCGAAAATTCTGCCTCAGCCCCGACCCACTTCCCGCCGGCGTGCCGATACTGAAGGAACGATGAGGAGAGTGTTTGTCGCGCTGGCCGCCGCAGGCGTGATCCTGCTCGCCTTGCCCGCTTCCGCGCTGCCGCCTCCCGGCGCGCCGTCGTGCTCGGTTTTTCCCGCGAACAATGTGTGGCGAGCCGATGTCACGAAGCTTCCGGTTCACGCGCGAAGCGGTGCCTGGCTCGCGTCGATGAGCTCATCGACCACATATCTCCATCCCGACTTTGGTCCCTCCGGCGCGGCGATGCCGTACGGGATACCGTATGTCGTCGTGCCCGGATCACAGGCGAAGGTTCACGTCGATTTCACATACGCCGACGAAAGCGACGCCGGCCCGTATCCCTTCGGATCGGACACCCCGATCGAAGGTGGATCCGACCGGCACGCCCTCATGGTCGACAAAGACACGTGCGTCATCTACGAGCTGTACGACGCAGAGTATTCGCCGAGCGGCTCGACGGCCGGGTCTGGTGCGATCTTCAATCTGAAATCAAACACTCTTCGCCCGGCTGGCTTGACGTCCGCGGACGCCGCCGGGCTGCCGATCTTCGCGGGCCTCGTCCGGCTCGACGAAGTCAAAGCAGGCAAGGTCGATCACGCGATTCGTGTCACCGCTGCGCGCACCGACCGCTCGTACCTGTGGCCGGCACGGCATCAAGCTGGAGCCGCCGACGATGCGAACCTTCCGCCGATGGGAGCGCGATTCCGCTTGAAAGCGAGTTACGCCATGTCTGGTTTCCGATCGGAAACACAAACGATCCTGCGAGCGATGAAGAAATACGGTCTCATCCTCGCCGACAACGGCTCCAATTGGTTCGTCCAAGGAACAGCGGAGAATGGGTGGAGCACCAACCTGCTCGACGAGCTCAAGTCCGTGCCGGCGAGCGCATTCGAAGCCGTCGACGAATCGTCACTCATGATCAGCGTGAACTCAGGCGCCGTGCGGGCACCAATGACAACGACCACAACAACAACGACAACGACAACCACAACGACAGCCACAAAGCGTCGCGGAACGAAGACAACGGCCAGCCCCGCGATGCCAGCAGCCGCGCCATCGTTCGCGGCCGCGCAAAAACCAACGATGAAACCCAAACCCACAGCGGCAAGTCCACATCCCGCGGCGATAACTGCGCGGACGCTTCGCGCAATCGAACGACGCGCACACCACGACGAGGCCGGAAAACCCTTCTGGTATTCGTTGGCGGTCGCTCCGTTCGTGGTTCTGATTCTTGCCGGATGGTTCGGTCACTATCGCGAAAAGAAGGCAGCCGGATGAGGCGTGTGTGGCCGGCTGCGTCGACGATCACGTTGCTGGCGGCACTCGGTGCCGCTCCAATTCCGAGAGCGAACGCCGTCGTCCTGAGCAGGCTGCGCGTGAACTTTTCCCGCGTCAACACCGGATTGTCGTCCCCCGTCGCGATAGCGGCGCCGAACGATGGGACCGGCCGGATTTTCGTCGTGGAACAGGCCGGCAGAGTTCGAATGCGCACATCGAGCGGCGCTCTGCAAAGCGCGCCGTACCTGAACATCGCGTCGAAGGTTCAGTCCGGCGGTGAGCGAGGGATGCTCGGAATCGCATTCCATCCGAGCTTCCAGTCGACCCGCTACTTCTTCGTCAGCTACACGGACGGAAACGGCGCTCTCGTCGTCGCGCGGTTCCGCGCGTCGTCGTACACGTCGACGATCGTTTCGGCTTCGTCCGAAACCGATTTCCTAAAAGTCGATCATCCCGGCTACGCAAACCACAACGGGGGGCAACTCCAGTTCGGACCGGACGGTTATCTCTACATCGGCACGGGAGACGGCGGCGGCGGGGGCGACCCCAGTAACAACGCACACGACACAAGCAAGCTCTTGGGAAAAATCCTGCGGATCGATGTGAACAGAGCCTGCAGCGGCCTGAGCTACTGCATTCCATCGTCGAACCCGTACGCGAGCTCCTCGACTGCTCGCAAAGAAGTATGGGAGTACGGCCTTCGCAACCCCTGGCGGTTCTCATTCGATCGCTCAGCCGGCTATCTGTGGATTGCCGACGTCGGTCAAGGATCCATCGAAGAAATCGATCGAATCGCGACCGGCTCGAGCGGGAAGAACTTCGGATGGGACTGCTGGGAAGGTACGCACGTGTATACGACCGCGACGTATTGCACACCGCTGTCGTCCACGATCCGTCCGGTGACGCAGTACGACCACAGCAGCGGCGATTGCGCGGTCATCGGCGGCTTTGTGTATCGAGGAAGCCGCTATGCAGCAAACATGGGCGGCGTCTATCTGTACGGCGACTACTGCACCGGTCGTGTTCGGGCTCTTCTCAACACCTCGTCGGGCTGGCAAACGCGCCAGGTGTACGACCACGGCAGCGCGATTACGAGCTTCGGCGAGGACGCGTCGCGGGAGATGTACGCGGTCGACACCGACGGAGGGTTGTACCGCGTCACGGCAACGGGCGGTGTGTCGCCGAAGCCAAAACCGGTCCCGGCGGCAACGACCACGTCTCCGAAGCCGGCGACGAAGCCGAGCCCATCTGTGACGCCGTCCCCGAAACCGAGCCCAAAACCAAGCCCGAGCCCGACGCCGGAACCTTCGGTGACTCCGACGGTTGCCGTCGTCGCCCAACCTCCTGCCGCGCCTCGTGGTGGCACGCCTTGGCCTTGGGTCGCCGGCGGTCTCGGCGCAGCCGCCGTTCTCGCTGCCGGCACGTTGTTCGTTCGCCGTCGCGCCTGATTGGTTTGGGCGGTCGTGTTGCTGCGTGTTAGCGTGCACGCATGCCGGGCATGGAAGAAGCAGTCGCCGAGCTCAACGCGGAATATCGCGGCCTCGAAGACGTGCTGCGCTCTCTCACGCCGGACCAATGGTTGCTGCCGACGCCCGCAGAAGGTTGGGATATTCGCGATCAGGTGTCGCATCTCGCCGACACGAACGAGGTCTGTTTCGACACCGTGACCGGTGGCCCGCGCAACTTGAACGATGAAGCGGTGTCGTTCGGATCTCCGGAAAGCTACACAGAGTCGGGCGTCGGGAAGGGTCGCATCATGGATCCGGCCGCCGTCCTCGAATGGTGGTCGTCAACCGCGAAACGAACGGCGGATGCATTGCTGACAAAGGATCCCAAAGAACGCGTGCCGTGGGGACTCGGTATGAGCTCGCGCATGATGGCAACGGCGCGGCTGATGGAACACTGGGCACACGGCGGCGACATTTGCGGCGCGCTAAAGCTCGCTCCATCCAAGAGCCCACGCCTGAGAAGCATCGCGTTCCTCACGCTGTCTGCGGTTCCCTATGCATTTTCTGTCGGCGACGTCGAGAAGCCCGCCGGGACGCTGCGTGCGGAGCTCGACTACGAAAGCGAAACGTGGCACATCGGGCCCGAAGACGCCGACAATGTCATCAGCGGAGACGCATTCGAGTTCTGCCGTCTGGGCATCAGGCGCATCAAGCGAACCGATACGAAATTGAAGGCCGTCGGGCCGCTCGCCGAAGCGGCGCTCGACAACTTGCGCGCGTTCCTCTAGCTCGCGACGCCATCGGACCATTCGACGCCGCGCATCGAGCATTTGGAGTTGCGAGTAAAGACCCAGCACTAGCGGTCGAGCTTGTACGGCACGGACGCCACGACGACGGAGGGCTCGAAGAGGAATGCGGCCTTCAACGTCAGAGCCGTCTGGTTGTGCAGCAGCGAATGCCACGCCTTCGCCACCACGAACTCAGGGATGACGATCGTAACGAAGGTGCGCGGCCCGGCGTCGAGCACCCCGCGTACCCACTCATGAATCGGCCCGGCAATCTGCCGGTAAGGCGAGTCGAGCACCTCGAGCGGCTCACCAAGCCTCCACGTTTCCCAATCTTTCACAACTTTTTCCGACTCGTCCGAGTCGACCGACACGTGCAGGCAGTGGAACTCATCGGCGCGCAACGAACGGCCATAGCGGACGCTTTGAACCGTCGCATTGTGCACGCCGGAAACGAGAACCACCGCGACATGTCGCCACCCTTCCATCGCGCGCGCAACGGTCTCGCCGGGAGTAACCGGCTCGAGCATCTCGTAGCCGGGGTGGTGCGCAATATTCGTCACGACTACGCCGTCCGAAACGAGAGTCGCTTTGATCCTTTGCACATGAAACTTGTGAAAGAGGTGACGGCTTTTGGCATCTCGGACCGTCTCCGGGACGACCACGTTGATCGGCGCGTAATGGCGTCCTTCCGCCCGAACATCACGAACATAGTGGAGCAGATCGGTCGCGATATCTTTGCGCCGAGGGAGGAACTCGATCGTATGGCCTAGTCGCGACCACACTTCGATCAGGTCGTCCAAGGGAGTGCCGTATTCCGCGAAGTGCACCATCCGAACGTCGAGGGGAAACACGCGAGACGCATATGCCGCGGCGTATACATCTGCGCGTCCCGGATCTCCGACGGGAATAATCACTATCTGCCGAGGCGTCTCACGCACGGGGCCGCGCCGGCTTGTATCGCGAAGGCTGGCTCCGGTTTCTCGGTAGTGCTTGTTCACCTGGTACAAACCCGACAGGATGATGGGCATTGCCAGAAGAATCGCCCACGCGCCCTGCGTGAACTTGACCCCCGCGATAATGACCGTCATCACACCGCTCACGATGCCGCCCAAGCCGTTGAAGAAGAGGCCGATGCGCCAGCCCTCTTCTTTCTTGACGATGTGACGCTTCGCCATTCCAAGTTGCGAAAACGTGAACGACGTAAAGACGCCAACGGCATAGAGGGGAATCAGCTTCGTGACGCTTGCCTGAAAAACGATCACAAGGATGGCGGCAAGCACCGACAGAACGATGATGCCGTTCGAATAGACCAGTCTGTCCCCGTGCCGAGTGAGCTGCCGCGGAAGAAAACGATCCCCCGCTTGAAAGCTTGCCAATCGCGGGAAGTCGGCAAAGCTCGTGTTCGCAGCGAGCACGAGAATCAACAAGGTCACAATTTGCAGGGCAGCAAAAAGGGCCGTGCCCAGCCCACGGGATCCGAAGACGGCTTTCCCGGCCTGTGCGAGAACCGTAATTTTCTCCTCAGGGTCAAACCCTAAGTGCATATGCGCGGCCAGGATCGACAACCCGAGAAACATGAAGCCCAGCAGTGAGCCCATCCACATCAGCGTGGTTCGCGCGTTTCTCCACTCCGGTTGCTTGAACGCCGGAACACCGTTCGAGATGGCCTCAACACCCGTGACGGCCGCGCCTCCGGACGCAAACGCGCGGAGCAAAAGAAAGACGTAGGCGAATCCGGCAGTCTGTCGCGCGGCAGGAAGTGCGAATTGTGAGGCATGCGTGGGAAGAGTGCCTGCGAACATTTTGGCGAGACCAACTCCGATAAGCAGCGCCATCATGAAAATAAAACAGTATGTCGGGACGGCAAATATTCGACCCGACTCGCGAACCCCTCGGAGATTCCCCATGGCGATGATCGCGATGAAACCCACCGCGATCACAGCTCGATATGGAAACAACGCGCCGACGAGGGAGGTGAGCGCGGCAGTACCCGCAGCGACGGAAACGGACACGGTGAGGATGTAGTCGGTGAGGAGCGCGATACCGGCGATTTGCGCGGGGAGTAGCCCGAAGTTGTCGCGGGTGACCAGATATGCGCCGCCGGCCTGCGGATACGCCTTGATCGTTTGGCGGTAGGAGAAGAGCAATACGCCGAGGACCCCAAGGAGAGCGATCGTAATCGGAACCACACGGGCGAACGCCGCCGCTCCGAGCCCCGCGCCGAGCAAGACGCGAAGTATTTCCTCGCTGGCATAGGCGGACGACGAAAGGTTGTCGCTTGCGAACACTGCCAGCGCGGTGGGCTTGCCAAGTCGCTCGTGAAGGAGCCGTTCCGTCGCGAGAGGCCGTCCGACAATGACACGCTTCAGCCGCGAGAGGCGGCTGGTTTGCCGGGGGCGTTCTGGCGCCCGCTCGGAGGGCGGGGATTCAGGGCCGGACTGCACGATGCCAGTCTCGGTTCTATCGGATCAACAGATGCTCAAATCCAAAGGGCATGGGCTCAAGACATTCTAAAGAAACTCGTGTTGAGAGCTGCCCAAACAAAGTCCACACTAAGGAGTGATGCTGCGAATCCGCTCGCTTAGCCCGCCTTCGACGGCAACATCCGTATTGTTCGCGAGCATCGGCCCCGGCATTGCGATCGGCCTCGGTTTGGCGATCGACCGGCGCAGCTTGGTTGGGGCGACATCGCTCTGCCTTCTCGCGGTTGTCGTCGCGGCGGCATTCGGTGGTCTTCGGAGTGGCCTCGCCGCATCCGTTGTGGCTTTCCTGAGCCTGAACTTGTTCTTTACGGAGCCATATCACACCTTCGGCGTCCGACGTCTCGCCGACTTGATAGCTCTTCTTGTCTTTCTCGCAGTGAGCACCGTCGTGGGCGCTCTCTTGTCTCAAGCAATCGAAGAACGAGAGCGCGCCGAACGACGCGTCACGGAAGCTGCGTTCCTGGACCGAATCACGTCACGATTGATCTCGGGAGAGCAAATGGACGTCGTGCTGGGTGAGTTCGCTCGTGACCTCGTGGAGATGTTCGACCTCGCCGGCTGTGAGATTCGACTGACTGGAGGTGCGTTCGTTTCAGTCGGAGCGATTAAAGGCGACGGGCCGCGGCTCGAAGTCCAACTTGGAAGACGAGAACCTCGCGGATCGGTGGCCGCTTCCCGGAAAGCGGGCGCCTCGGGGTTCGGCCCGACGGAACGCAGCTTCCTGCAAGCTCTCGCAGCCCAGGCGGCGCTCGCGCTCGAACGCGCGTCACTCGATCAAGAGGTCAGCCGTGCGCAAGTTGATGCCGAAGCCAGCAGGCTACGTGCCGCGCTTTTCTCGTCGGTCACGCATGACCTTCGAACACCGCTCGCCTCGATCAAAGCGAGCGCGAGCGGCCTCTTGGACAACGACGTCGCGTACTCGGCAGAACAAAGAGAAGAAACCCTTCGCACCGTTGTCGAAGAGGCCGACCGGCTCAATCGAATCGTCGGCAACTTGCTCGACCTTGCTCGCATGCGAGCTGGCGTATTGCTGCCATCGCGGGAAGAAGTATGGATTCAGGACCTCATAAACGCCGTCCTCGCTCGAATGCGCAGGCGTTTAGAAGGATTCTCAGTGCGTGTCACGCTACGCCAAGATCTTCCGCCCGTCGAAGGCGATGCCATGCAGCTCGATCAAGTGCTCACCAATATCCTCGAGAACGCCGCGCGATTCTCGCCTCCCGGTGGGGAGATACTGCTCACGGCCGCTCGCTGGCAGGACTCCGTGCAGGTGCGTGTCGCCGACCAAGGACCCGGCATCCCCGCGCACGAACGTACGGATGTCTTCGAGGAGTTCTATCGGAAAGATGCCGGCCGGGGACGCGGAGGAACCGGTTTGGGTCTGGCAATTGCCCGCGCGATCATCGTCGCGCACGGCGGCAACATCAATGCTGAGGGCGCGCCCGGCGGGGGTACCGCAATCGTCTTCCACCTACCCGTTGCCAAGACCGAAAATGCCGGCGCAGCCCTCGAGGTTCACGCGTGACGAGCGTCCTCGTCGTCGACGACGAGCCCCAAATCCGGCGAGCACTTCGCACAGGCCTGCAGGCGCGAGGGTACGACGTGAGCGAGGCTCCCGATGGTGAGGACGCGTTGGCCATCATCGCGGCGAAAGCGCCGGACTTGGTCGTACTCGATCTCGGATTGCCGGATCTCGACGGTGCCGAAGTCATACGCCGGCTGCGGACGTGGAGTCGTGTTCCCGTCATCATCCTGTCTGTTCGCGACGCGCAAGACGACAAGGTGGGAGCGCTTGAATCCGGGGCCGACGACTACATCACGAAACCATTCGATATGGAGGAGCTGGTCGCGCGCATGCGCGCGACGTTGCGGCGAACGCAGCCGGCCGACGCGGGGACGCCGCGCTTGGTATTCGACGATCTCGACGTCGACTTGACCAGGAAGCTCGTACAGCGGGCAGGACACCGTATTCATTTGACGCCGACTGAATATGCGCTCTTGGAAGCGATGGCAACCAACCCCGGGAAGCTCCTCACGCACCGTTGGCTACTTCAAAAAGTATGGGGAACGGGATACGGCCAAGAGACGCACTACTTGCACGTCTACGTTCGGCAACTGCGCCAGAAGCTCGGTGACGATACCGGCATCCCAACGCTTATCATCACCGAGCCGGGCGTCGGCTACCGGTGGGGCGCAACCGGATCCCCTATCGATTGATAGAGTGCCCGCCGGGCACGGAGGTAAGAACACGAGGAGGAGGATGACGCGCAGGTCAACTTCTCCGGTCGCAGCAGCATTGGCAATCCTGCTTGCTTTCGCCGCTCCCGCCCTCGCAGCAGCCACGCGAATTCCACTCCCGCCGCCTCCCGGGTCGTCGCCGAACCTCGGCCCATTGCCGGGGGACGACCCGCTCGAGAACGACCACATCCCCGGGCCGGTGCGCAACACGGAGGTCGTCCACGTGGGGGTTGGGCCGAGCGGATCGGTTGTTTCGGTCGTCGGCGATCAAACGCTCGTAATGAACGGCGCTGGAGATTTTGCCTTTCACGTTCCGGGCCCAGCTCTTCGCGTGGAGGCGCCCCCCGATCAGCAAACGCAACCTGGACTGCGACGCGGAGCCGTCCTCTGGCAAGGGTTCAACAGCGGCGAAAAGACGCTCGTGTCCCGCGTGACACTCAACCCGAAACAGGACATCTTTCGCACGCTCCCGATTCGTGTGGCTATCACCGTGCGGCGCGATGACAGCCCTGCGACGCTGCCCGGTGCGGGCACGTTCGACGTCGCAGTGCGGCTCATCAACAACACTGCGAAGCCCGCTCTGTTGTACGAACAAACGCCGGACCGAGCAAGTCTTGCCATCCTGCTCGACGTGCTCCACAGCGCACTCATGCAGGGGCGGCGCCCGTACGCAGGACGCGACGGTATCCCAGATGCTCTGCCGGCAACAGACGCCGGCACGAAAAGGACCGAACAGATAGAGATACCGGTGCTCGTCGACGGGTCGATCTTATTCCGCGGACGCGGCATACGCGGTGAACCCGTTCGGGTCCACGCGATGACCGGAGCGGGATCGCCGGTTGCGACGGTTCACGCACGAGTATCGGCGGAGCGTCTCTCCTCAATTCAGATATCGCTTTCGGCACGTCCGTCGCCGCCCGCGGCCGGCGTGCTGCAACCCGCGCGGACATCCTGGCGTGACGAGGTCGCCGACGCGAACACCCTTCAGTTGCGCGCGCTCGGCGTACGAGCCCAGAGAGTCATGTGGCAAGTGTCGATGCTCGCCGATTTCGATGCGTATCTCGGCAACCCCGGAAAGGGAGCCTCTCAAACGAAATATCTCTACGAGAGCGCCGCGCCGACGGTCTCTTCGGTGGGAGAGCGGGAACGTGTGCGGCCGCTCGGCATCGCACTGACGCTCGTCGCCGCGATGCTCGTGGCCGGCAACGGCACGGTCTTGTGGCGCAGAAGCTAGTGTTACGCCTTCGAACGCAACACTAGATCGTTTGCAGGATCGCGGGTAAAGTCGCCGACAGGGTGTCGTCCCGAACGGGGATCCAAACCATCGACCGAATCACTGCAAAGAAAACGTCGTCGTCGACGACGCCTTCATGATTTCGCTCGTTGAAGCTGCGCTCGTCGCCGTTCGCGCCGTGCACCGACACCTGTTCCATTTCGCTCACGAGCTGCGGCCCCGGCTTCGCCACACCGGCGCTAGCCATCGCAGCGGCTAGCACGTGCACGAAATCGTATGAATACATCGCCTGGTCCGGCGGCAGGACAACTTCTTTGCCACGCGAACGTACCCCGACACGATCAAGACCGAATCTTTTTTCATATGCCGACCGGAAATTCTCATACGGCTTCGTTCCGCGTTCCGATGTGAGGCGTGCGCTCGCGAACGTCAGCCCTTCAACCCATTCCGGGTGGTCCGAAAGCTGCTGGCGCACCAGCGGGTCTTCACCGCTGGTCGACGCGTAGATCGGCACCCTCCATCCCGTGCTTCGCGCTGCGCGAACGGCTTGAGCGAGAATCGGCGGTCGGGCCCATACCAACATCGCCGTCGCGCCGGATTGCCGTGCTTGCAGAATCTGCGGCGCAACGTCCGTCGACAAGACCGGCACCCCGATCGTCGCCGCCACGGCCGACCGGTTTTGTGCAAAAGCCGATCCCAGGGCGTCGGCTCCCCCAGATCCGTACGTCGAGTCGTCGTGAAGAATCGCAATTTTGAAGCCTTTGGGAACCAGGTACTCCGCGAGGCGAAAAGCCACACCACGATCCGTGGGAGCCATCCGAAAAACATTTCGCCGCACGCTCGCGCTCACGAGATCCGCTCCGCCTTGATAGACGATCCCAATCGGCATACCGGCATCGCGGGCTATCTGCCAGCTCGCATTGACACCCGTGCCCTCGTCGACGACCGCCACTGCGCCGAGACGAATTGCTTCGCGGATATTGACCGTGCTCTGCTCCGGCGATTGCCGCGAGTCAAGAGTTCGTGTTTCGAGCCGCACTCGCGATGCGCCGACGTGGACGCCCCCGGCAGCGTTGATCTCCGCGACGGCAAGCTGGGCACCGCGCTCCATCTGATGCGCCAACGCACCCGCGCGCGACACGGGTGCGTTGATGACGACGATCGCGTTACCTGACGCAGGGCCGGGGGATCCGTTGCACGCCCCGGTCAGCACGAGAACGAAAAGAATGAAGAATCGTTTAGCGATGCGCACGGGCCTTTATCTTAATTGCTTCGTCTCCAAGATAAGCCGAGACGACCGCCGCGTCGGATGCGATTTCATCTGGTCGACCGGTCGCGATGAGCGATCCCGCATCGAGCACTGATACCTGGTCGGCGACCGCGGCGATCAGCCGGAGGTTGTGCTCGACGAGAACGATCGTGAGACCGTCATCGCGAAGAGAGGCGATGAGCTCGCACACGTGCTCGGTTTCCGCCGCACTCAGCCCGGCCGAAGGCTCGTCGAGGAGCAGGACGCGCGGCGACGCAGCAAGCGCGCGCGCAAGCTGGAGGCGCCGGCGCTCCGCGCCCGTCAGAGAATGCACCGGTGCATTTCGTGCGTCCCACAAGCCCGCAACCTCGAGCGCGCTCCGCACGCCGCCGGCAATGCGCCGCTGTTCCGACCGTGCGCCCGGCGTAGATAGGAGCGTTCGCAACATGTCGCCGGGCCGCCACGGCTCGGCACCGGCCCGGACGTAATCAAGGAGGGTGTCGTCTCCCATCACGGCACTGCGTTGGAGTGTCCGAGCGATCCCCAGCCGTGCTCGTACGGCCGTGCTCTCAGCGGCAAGTGGAACGCCGTCGATCTCAAACGATCCGGTATCCGTTGAAACGGCGCCGCCGAGTGCGCGCAGCAAAGTCGTCTTGCCGGAGCCGTTCGGCCCGATGAGTCCGTGACACGTTCCGGCCTCGATCACAAACGACACGCCTCTCAGCGCGCCGATGCCTCCGAAGGAAACTCCGACGTCTCGAATGGCGACGTGCGCTCCCCGGTATGCCGCTACTTTGGCCCCCTCCGACGCATGACCGCCGCTCCGTCGGCCGCCGGAAACACCTTCGACGAGCGCAACGATCCCGCTTCGGCCCAAAAAGAGAACGCCCGCGAGAACGGCCCCTGCGACGAACGGCTCGACTTGCACCGACGTCCCGCCTATTGCAGACGCAACGAGCGAAGCGATTTTGGTTACAACGAGTATCGCCGCCAGTCCGGCGACCGGACCGTACAACCGTGCCGTTCCGCCGAGAAGCACAACGATAAAGAGCTTCACCGATAACAACGGACCGTACGCCGTCGGATCGGCGACGCCGGCGCGCAACGTCAGCAAACCACCGGCGAGACCGCCGATGAGCGCCGAAGCCGTCAGGGCCCCAAGCCGCAAACGCTCGACGGGAATACCCGCGGCGCGCGCCGCCCCAGGATCACTCACCATCGCGGCGAATCCACCGCGGTACCGGCGAACGACGAGCCACGTTCCGCCGAGCGCGATCCCAACCAGCACCAAGCCTGCCTCGTATACCCACGACGGCCCGAGAGCGATGCTCGTTCCGACCGATCTCACATGCAGCCGCACGGCGCCGACGGGTAATCCTTGCGAACCGCCGGTGAGGCGTGGGAAAGCCGACACCGCGAAGGACACCGTCCAGGCGGCAAGCCACGTCGCGAGCGCAACGAACGCAGGGCGCAACTTGATGACGGCGCGCGCGAGGACTGCTCCGGCGGCCGTTGCCATCAGCGCCGACGCCGCAACTGCGATTGCAGGATCCCAGCCGCTGCGCGCGACAAGTATCGCCGTTCCATACGCGCCCACAGCGGCGAACGCGCCTTGACCGAGTGATGGCTGGCCCGCGTAGCCGACTGCAAGATTGAGCCCAAGCGCCGCCAGAAGAAGCGCAATCCCTTCAGCGGCATTCGACGTTGCATCGCTGCCGAGCATCAATGGGGCGAAGGCAGCAAGGACGAATGCCGCCGGAGCGATGAAGCGCCGTCCGGTCAATCCACCGGCTCCATCATTTCAGCGCTCGGGCGAATCGTTACGAACAACAGGGCCGCGAGGAGTGGCGCGACGTCGCGCCAAGCAGGCCCGAGAGCGAGGCGCGGGAATCCGGGAACGTGGAGGCTTGTGATCGCGGCTTCGAAAACGCCGAGTGTGAGTGCTGCGATAAAGACGCGCCGCGGAGGACCAAACCCCGCGGCAAGAGACGCAGCAATCGCTTTCAGCCCCAGAAGTAATCCCGTTTGGGTTCCGACAGCGCCGGCACCCGGCGTCCCGAGGACGCCGGCTGCCGCAGCCAGCACTCCGGCGAGAACAAATGCGAGCGTCGTCAAACGGTCGACCGGAAGGCCGACGATTTGCGCCCCCTCGCGTTCGGATGCGATCGCCGATACCGCGACACCGAATCGCGTGCGCGTCAGGATGAAACCGGCGACGAATGCCAGCGCAGATCCGGCAAGGAGGATCCACAACGTGCGCGGCGGCAGGCTCGCGCCACCGGGAAGCGAAATCGGCTGCCATTTCGAAAACGGGAGCGGATCCGGCAGAACGTACGCCTCTCGCTCAAAGCTCGCGGCGAGAATTCCTTGGATCGCAAAGGCGACGGCCGCCGTTGCCCCAATCCACCCGACGGCAGATCCACGCCGGATGAATGGACGCAGTGCACCGAGATACAGAGCACCCCCGACGGCGCCGGCGACCACAACGGCTGCGGCGACGGCGGCGACGTACCGAATGACCGAAACATTTGTGGCGGTCACCGGGCCGGACCCGGCAGCGAGTACAAGCGCGAGAAACACCGACGCACCGACGATGTCGCCGTGGGCGAGCTGTACCACGCGGGTCAGCCGGTACACGAGCGAAAATCCGATCGCGACGAGGCCATACACGGCGCCGGCCGCGAGGCCCGACACCACGACCTGAAGGACGAAACCCAGCGTCACACCGCGCACCTCACAGCAAACCCGGCGCGAGTGCAAGTAAGGAAACGCCAGAGGCGCTCACGACCCACGGAGTGGATCGCGAGCGCCCTGCGAAACAGCCTCTAGCGCTCGATCTTTACGTCGTCGATCGCAAACGAATGCCATACGTACCGATCGCTCGACCAATAGAGCGTCATGAAGTCGTAACCGGGCTCGGTATTGACGCGTTCGGCCCAACTGACCTTCACTTTGCTTCGCGCCGGCAGCGTGAGCTTCGGAGAGTACAAACGCGCACTCGCCTCGTTCGTGTACGGAACCACTTGGAAGCTGAAAGAAGACGAACCCCCGGGCGGCTGACGACGCCACTCCTCAGCTTCCGTCGACGTCTTCGTCGTCCATCCTTGGACGTCCGTCTCAAAGTCAAACGATCCGACCAGCCGGCCGAGGAACTTTGGAGTAGGAAGCGTCTTCTCCGCCGATGTCGCGCCGGCTGCCTTCGGCCCGAATCGATACGTCCAGGCGCCCCTGCCGTACACGGCCGCTATGAGCTCATTCGAATCGCCGGGCGTCATGTGCACGGAATAGACAGGTGCCGTCGGCAAGCCCCTTCCGAGAACCTGATAGTTGCAGCGGCTCGCGACGCTACAGTCGGCGGCCGAATCGGAGACGAACACACCGACGTCCGTCGCTGCGATGACTTGGTTTCCGCGAAGCGTGACCCAGTTGACACCCAGATTCGGGAGGTTTCCGGAGATGTCGCGGAAGTGGTTCCCTGCGTCGGTCGACACGAAGACATGCCCCTCACCGATCCGCGTGTTCCGCTTCTGATCGATCGACCCCGGCGGCGTCCACGGCCGCGCGTATCCGCCGAGTGCGACGTAGACCGTCCGAGGGTCCGACCGGTCGATCGCGATGGACGTGATGTAGCGATTCGGAAGTCCGGCTGCCTTCGCGATGTGCCAGCCGCTTGAAACGTAACGAGCTCCCGGCTTGGATCCGCCGACGTTCGTCGCAAGCCCGTTCTTGAACGGACGCGTGTCGGTCAGGATGTCGCACGTCCCGCAGAAGCCGACGTAGGCAGACGAGCCGACGAGATCCAGCGCTGTCATTTGATTCGGGGCGTCCGTCGGGCTTTCGATCGCCGACGCCGAACCCGGATGCTGCGCGGTGCCGAGGTGATAGTCGGTCGCCCATTCGTCCGCGGACGTCCCCGGTCCGGAGCCCGTCTCGACGACCTCGTTGCCGGCAATCATCAAGTGATCGGGGTCGAGCGGGTCCATGACGAACGGATTCGAAAACTGCGCATGAGTAATCGGAGGCGACATCGCATTCCACGAATGTCCACCATCCGACGTCACCGACATCGCGCCTTCGACGTACTCCTCATACGCGATATTCGACTTGTCGGGATTCACGGCGACGAAGAAGCCGTCACCTCCGTACGCCTCAATGATGCGTCCTCGCTCGATGACTTTTCCGCTCTTGTTCTTGATATCCGCGACTTTCGCCGTGCCGTTATCTTGAAGCCCCATCCAAACGGTCCCATCTTTCGCACGAACGGCATCGTACGGAAGGAGCGTGTTGAATCCCCGGTTCGCGCCTCTGCCCCACCGGCTGTTCCCAAACTCTTCACCGGATGCAGCGGCCTGGGTATACACGCCGCCGTCGTTACCGACGACGAGCCTGACGCCGCCGTCGCCGGTCGGGATCAAGATGGCATCGTGCTGATCGGGGTGGGTTGTCGTCGTGGGCGTGGCAGCATCCAAACGGTTGGTCGGGCACAGATAGGGAAGAGCCGATCCGACTGCCGGCAATGAAACCTGTCCCAACCCCAGACACGTCGTGCCGCTGAAGTACCGCCCGATGACGTGGAAGCTGGAGTGACCCGTCTGCGGCACTTGCGTGTTTTCGTTCTCCCACACCTCTTCGAGGCCGAAAAGCAACCGAGTAGGGACGCCGCCCACCGCGCGCGTCGGATCGGGCCGAATCCATTCGTTGTACCAGGACTGAATTCCCGGTCCCGATCCCCCGAGCGCAAAGCTGCCCAGCAGCGCGGAGCCGCCGACCGGGTTGGCCAGCTCTTTGGGGTCCGCCATCATCGTCCACGTTTGGCCGAAGTCGGGCGACACCATGACGCCGTACAGCACCGTCTTCTTGCCGCACGGACTGGGCTTCCCGAGAACCGGTAGCTCCGGAATCGGCTCGAGCGCCGTGCCGCAGAGCTCAACCGCCTCGGGTGCGTCGATGCCCGGCAGGCCACCGCGAACGAGCACCGCGTCTTGAAC
>JAIVGO010000132.1 GCA_020201525.1 Actinomycetota bacterium
TTGTAGAACTCACGCGAGCGGTCCTGGTCCGACACGACCAGGGAATGGGCCAGAACGAAGCCTTCTGACGGAGCGGGAAAGTCGGATGGGTCCATGGCTCCTCCTCGTGTGTCGATTTCAGGCAGCCTACCCGCGGCTGGTGCTGATGCGGCGGGCGCTGACGCGGCGAAGTCGCGCGACCGACCCGGCCGGCAGTCGCTGCTTCTGCGACGGCGGCTTATACGCCGTCACGATCGTTGAGACCCACGTACCCAATCCCCCGAGCTGGAGGCGGCATCCACGACCGAGATCGTCCAGCATCTCGTCGGCGCGGTCGACATGCGGGCCGAGGGTGGTTCCGCCGGAAAACTGCGTGTCGTCGAAGCCGGCGAGCTTCAACACGTCCAGGTTCCTGGAGTAAGGTCGTCCGATCGGGCCCCGGGCGCGGAGCGGCGGTTGGTTGATGTGATCATCGAAACCCGTCGTTGACTTTGGCTTACCAAGTCTCGGTCCTCTATCCGGGCTTGTGATCGTGCTCGACCTCCTCTTTCGTCTGCGCTAGTATGTAGACCGATCGTCATACGTGCGAATCTAAGGAGAACATGCTGGTCACAGCCGCTACTGCGGACCACGAGACGCGGTCCCGGATGCTCGCGGCGGCGAGCAGGCTCCTGCAGATGCAGGGTTACCACGGGACAGGGCTCAGCCAGATCCTTGCTGTGGCCGAGGCGCCGCGCGGATCGATGTACCACCACTTCCCCGGCGGCAAGGAGCAGCTCGCCGTCGAGGCCCTCACCGCGTCCCAAGCGTGGGTGACGCGCGCCGTGGAAAGAGCGTTCGCGCGCGGGGGTGGTGACGCACGGCGCGGCGTGCGCGAGTTCATCGACGCTTTCGCGCAGCAGCTCGAAACAACCGACTTCGCCGAGGGATGTCCGTTCGCGACTGTAGCGCTCGAGTCGACCGCGCTTCCCAAGACGATCCGCCGCGCATGCAAGGAGTCCTACGCCGCCTGGCACGCGCTGTTCGCGAGCCATCTCGCACGATCGATGAACGTGCAACGCGCATACGCAATGGCGACGCTCGTCCTGGCCGCAATCGAAGGTGCGCTCGTGCTATCGAAGGCGAGCCGCTCCGCCGCTCCTCTCCGCTCCGTGGGCAAAGAGCTCGACGCCTTGCTCGCGTCCTGACTAGGTGGCCTTGTCGCAACGATTGCTTCGCGATCGGCGATCACGGCGAGCCGCACCATGACCGAATTCGCGGCGGTGGGAGTACATCGGGCCCGTACGATATTTCAGTTGAGACATTGAACGTGTCTAGGTTGAAATATTCGGCGGGCGACTTGGTATCTCGCCCTCGACGGATGCACGCGCGCCCGACCCGCGCCCCGGCCGGGGCCGCGGATGTGCGGTAACGCCCTGTGCGCGCACGGGCGCGTCGGGAGTAGGCTCGGCGGCAACCGTCAAAGGAGGACGTCATGGCGCAACCAGTCGTGCACTTCGAGATCATGGGCACGAACGGCGAGGAGCTGGCCAAGTTCTATGCCCAACTTTTCGGATGGAAAACGAATTTCGTTCCGGAGATGAAATACGCAACGGTCGATACCAACGGTGGCGACGGCATCAACGGCGGCGTCGGCACGACGATGGGCGGCGGGGCGCCGTACGTCACCTTCTACGTCAGCGTGGACGACTTGCAGAAATCGCTCGACGTCATCGAGCAGAACGGCGGCAAGACGGTCGCTCCCCCGATGGTAATTCCGAACATCGTTGCGTTCGCGCAGTTCTCCGATCCGGCCGGCAACGTCGTCGGCATGGTCGGGCCGATCCCGGGAATGCCCGAAGAGGCAGGCAAGCCGACGACCGGCAACGGCGCCGCGGTCTCGTGGTTCGAAGCGCTCGGGCCCGATGCCGACGCACTCGCCGACTTTTACTCGAACGTTTTCGGATGGGAGACACACCGGTCCGAGTCGCCGGATTTCATCTATCACGAAATTCACGCGGAGGACGGCATCTCCGGCGGCATCGGCAGCACGATGGACGGCCTGCCGCACGTGAACGTGTACGCGGCCGTGAGTGACTTAGCCACGACTTTGGAGAAGGCGAACAAGCTCGGCGCGAAAACGCTCATGCCTCCGACGAAAGTCGGCGAGGACACCGAGATTGCTCTCTTCGCCGATCCGCAAGGCTGCGTGTTCGGCATGTACAAGCACGAGCACTAAGTAACAGCTGCCGGACCGATCACCGGAATGCCGGGGCTCGTCGGTGCGCCGCACGGGCCGCTCGCCGGCGTCGTCGACCAATTGAGGCTCCACAAGAGGCTGCCGGGGAACGCGACATCGTGGGAGAGGTGCACGTACAGCGTGCCTCCGTCGGTGCGCGGCCCGGATCCGAAGTACGCGCCGTCTTCGACGGCCGAGCACATCAACTGGGCGCTGATCACGTGCGGTCCGGGAGGTTCGAACGTGGACTGCACGACGAGCGTCACAGCTCCGGCCGGTGCAGGAATCCCCAGCGTGGGCGCGATCGCGTGCAGCGACACCGCGCCGAGCCCGTTCAAGATTGCAAGCGGCCCGTCGGCCGTGGCGACGTGCACAGGTGCGTCGGCATGCGCCGGAATTACGCCGAGCGCCAAGACGAAGATCGCGAGAAATCGCTTCATGTCGCCCACGAGATCACTCTTCGACCCATTCCGGCGATTCCCTGCTCGGCGACGCTCACACGAGGATCTCTCTCATTGGAGTCGATATCATCGCGGTTATGAAGAACGACGGGACAAAGACGTGGAAGCGGTACGTCGCGATCGGTGACAGCACAACCGAAGGGCTCGACGATCCCGACGGCGCCGGCGGCTATCGTGGCTGGGCCGACCGCTTCGCGGAACACGTCGCACGCGCGCAGGGACGGATCGAATATGCGAACCTCGCGGTCCGCGGGCGCCTCGCACGCGAGATCAAAGACCAACAGCTCGCGGCGGCCCTAGCGCTCGAGCCCGATCTCGCAACCTGCATTGCCGGCATGAACGATCTCATTCGCCCGCGCTTCGACCACCACGCGGTCATCGCCGATCTCGAAGAGATGCACACAGCGCTCATCGGCAAAGGCGCGACCTTACTTACGTTCACCTTGCCCTCGCCGGGTCCCGGGATGCCGCTCGCGCGACTCCTCCTGCCGCGCGTGCAGCGCTACAACGCCGCGGTGCGGGTGTCGGCGAAGCGGACCGGGGCGCTCGTGCTCGACCTCGGCGCGACACCGGTCGCATCGGATCCGCGCCTGTGGAGCGACGACAAGCTGCACGCGAACAGCCTCGGTCACGAGCGCATCGCGCGCGGCCTCGCTTACACGCTCGGGCTCGACGGCTTCGACGACGGCTGGGCGGAGCCGTTGCCATCCATCGACCGAACACCCCTCTCGCGCGCGTTGCTTGCCGATCTCGCCTGGGCAAGAACGCATCTCGCGCCGTGGATCGTCCGGCACGTGCGCGGACAGTCCTCGGGCGACGACGTCGTCGCGAAGCGCCCGACGCCCATCTTGATCGAAGCAGACCCGTAGGCAGGAGATCTCACTGTGAAGGAAGAAAGTTACTGCACGAGGTCGATTCTGCCAGGGGGTCGGTTCTGGGCACGGGGGTCTTCACGTCGCGAGCGCTTCTCGCCGCTCTTGTGGTTTTCGGTGCTGCTCTCGTTCCATCTTCGACACGGGCCGCGGATGTCGCATCGCCGCAGGTGTATTCAGGGCACGGTCGGCGAGCAGATCGACGTCGCTGCAGCCCCGGGTGTCGAAACGTACGTACAGGTATCTGTTGCGAACCTGTACGACTTGCTCGGCGGGCTCGTGAAGTTCAGCCTGACGTAGACTCGCCGTCGTGACCGATCTCGCCGCGAAAGCCGAAGCCCTGCGCGCTCTCCATCACGGCTCTGCGCCGCTCGTTCTTCCGAACGCATGGGACGTCGTCAGCGCGCGCATGTACGAAGAGGCGGGATTTCCCGCCATCGCGACGACGAGCGGCGGCGTCGCGGCCGTGCTCGGTTACCCCGACGGCGAAGTCATCCCATTCGCGGAGATGTTCGAGGCAGTAGCACGCATCGCGCGCGCGGTGAGCATTCCCGTCACGGCAGATCTCGAAGCAGGATACGGTCTCGACCCCGATGGATTCATCAGCCTCGTCGTCGATGCCGGCGTCGTGGGATTCAATCACGAGGACACCGATCACAGCAGCGGCCGGATGCGCGACGCCGGCGAGCAAGCAGCCAACATCGCCGCATACAAGGAAGCCGGTCGAGCGCACGGCATGGATGTCGTCCTGAACGCGCGCGTAGACGTATACCTTCGCCGCGCCGGGGAAGACGCACAGATGCTCGTCGAAGAAGCGACCGCACGCGCGCGGGCGTATCGCGACGCCGGTGCAGACTCGGTCTTTCCGATCTTTTGCTCCGATGAGAATTCGATTGCCGCGATCGTCGACGGCGCCCGCACGCCGGTGAACATCCTCGCGCACAAAGCCGCGCCCTCGATCGCGCGGCTCGCCGAGCTCGGCGTCGCTCGCATCACGTTCGGTTCGGGGTTGATGCGCGACGCGGCGGCTCACGCGACGCAAACGGCGGCCGGGCTTCTGCACGGTCGCTATCCCTGGCGGTAGCGGCCGCGTTTGCCCCGAGGTTGGAAGTCGGACAGACTCACATCCGACATCGGGGGTGTGCACATGACCAGGCGAGAGACGAACATCAACGCGAGCTTTTCGAGGCTGTACCGCGTCGGGCTCTTTGCGTTCCGCAGACGCTGGATCGTGATCGGTGTGTGGATTCTCATTTTTCTTGCCGCCGGGCCGATGCTCGGCAAGATCAACGACCGGCTGTCGCAAGGCGGCTTCGAAGTTCCGGGCTCGCAATCGAATCATGTGAAAAACGTCATCGCGCAGCAGTTCAAACAGCAATACGACATCACCGACCTCCTCGTCGTCCAAGCGCAGTCGGGAACCGCGAGCGACGCGGAGGTCAAAGCCGCCGTCGCCAAGCTTCGCACCGCCTTATCGAAAGGTCCGGGCGTTGCGGCCGTATCCGACCCGTACGCATCGCCGCAGCAATCGATTTCGCGTGACGGGCGCGTCATCACGGCCGTCGTCGGGTTGACCGACACCCAAGATACGGCGCTGAAACACAACACCGCGATGGAGAAGCTCGTCACTGATACTGCGAAAGGTACGCCGGTGAAGGCCTATCTCACCGGAGCGCCGCCCTTCTACAAGGCATTCCAGGACACGACGATCAGCGACTTGGAAAAGGCCGAGAAGATCGCGCTGCCGATCACGCTCATCATCTTGTTGGTGGCGTTCGGAACGCTCGTCGCCGCCGGCGTGCCGCTGATCCTTGCGCTTCTGGCGCTTGCCGTGTCGTTCGGCATCATCTCGTTCATCGCGTCACAGACGCTCGTATCGTCTTTCTCGCAAAACATCGCATCGATGATCGGCATCGGCGTCGGGATCGATTACTCGCTCTTCCTCCTGACGCGATATCGCGAGGAGTTCCGCCACGGCCGGTCGCGGTCCGAAGCCGTCGCCCAAGCGATGGCGACGAGCGGCAAGGCCGTGCTCGTGTCGGCGTTGACGGTCGTCGTGGCGCTCGCGGGAACACAGCTCGTCAGCATCGCCGCGTTCAAATCCATGGGATTTTCCGCGATGATCGCCGTCTTCGTCGCCGGCCTGGCGGCGCTCACGCTGCTGCCGGCGCTCCTCGGCGTCATCGGCGGGAAAATCGATTCGCTGCGTGTCCGTCCGAAGCGATCCGGCGATGTGTCCGGCCTGTGGCACCGGTGGGCGATGACGGTGATGCGGAGGCCGTGGCGGTTCTTGATTGCCTCCACGATCGTCCTTGTCGTGATCGCGTTGCCGGTCGGCAGCCTCGTCCTCGGCTCGTCCGGTCCTTCGATCCTTCCGGCCGACGCATCGCCGCGCGTCGCGGCCGAGATCGTCGGCGCGGCGTTCGGTGAAGGGCAAGTCGCGCCGGTGCAAATCCTCGTGACCGAACCCGGCGGCATCAACATGTCCTTCGACAAGGTCTACGCGCTGTCCCGCCAAATCGCCCGCGATCCCGAAGTCGTGCGCGTCGACTCGATCGCCGACTTGGTTACCGGCGTGCCGGCGGCGCAAGCGCAACACGCGTACGAGCTGTCGCAAGCGTCGCCCTTCGTCGCGCGCCTCGTTTCGCCCGACGGCACGCGCACGCTCGTGCAAGCGATCACGAAGCACGGCGGCCAATCGGCGGAGGCGCAAGCATTCGTCGAGAGGTTGCGCGCGTCGATACCGTCCAACGTCATCGTCGGCGGAGATGCCGGCCTCAACACCGACATCAACAAGGAGATGGGACGCAAGCTGTTCCCCGTCTTCGGTCTCGTCATGTTGCTGTCGTATCTCGTTCTGATGCTGTTCTTCCGCTCTGTTCTGCTGCCGCTGAAAGCGATTTTGATGAATCTCGCCGCGGTGCTCGCGACGTACGGCGCGATGACCTACGTGTTCCAGGAAGGACACTTCGAAGGATTGCTGGGCTTCAAGTCCGGCGGGCACATCGAATCGTTCCTGCCGCTGTTCCTGTTCTGCATCCTGTTCGGGCTGTCGATGGACTACGAGGTGTTTCTTCTTGCGCGCGTGCGTGAGGAGTACTTGCGCACCCGGGACAACACCGAGGCCGTCGGCTGGGGCCTCGAGCACACCGCCGGCATCATTACGAGCGCTGCCGCCATCATGGTGACGGTGTTCGGCGCATTCGTCGCCGCGTCGCTCGTGCCGATCAAGGCGATGGGTTTCGGGCTCGCGGCCGCGGTGTTCCTGGACGCGACGATCATCCGCATCATTCTCGTTCCCGCGACGATGCGGCTGATGGGTGACTGGAACTGGTGGATTCCGAAATGGCTCGACCGAATCTTGCCGCGCGTATCGCTCGAGGAAGCGACGGCGGCCGAGCCGGAGCCGGCGGCGGTCGTTTAGCCGAGCTGGGCCGTCAGCATCTCGCCGGCGCGGCGAACCGCGCCGACGTCCGACAACGGCATGTTGAAGATGAAGTAGTCGACGCCGGCGTCTGTCAGCTCCTCGAGCTGAACGATGATCTCCTTTTCCTGACCGATGTTCATCGCGCGCACGTCGCGGCCGGGAACCGCACCGGCCATCTTCGTCATCTGCTCGGTCTGCTCCGGTGATTCCGTCGGAATGAGCGTCGACAGGCGCGTCACCATGACCTCGTCGGGGTCACGGCCGGCGTCTTCGCAATGCTGGTGCAAGATCGACACTTTCCGCCGGAACGTGTCCGGGTCGCCGAAGAAGTTGCACATGTCGCCGTATTGCGCGACGAGCTTCAAGGTTCTCTTCTCGCCACCGCCGCCGATCATGATCGGCGGTCCGCCTTCGGTCACCGGTCGCGGCACGTTGCGAAGGTCTTTGATCGTGTAGTACGTCCCGTCGAACGACGCGACCTCTTGCGTGAACATCGCCCGGCAAATTTGCAGCGCTTCCTCCAAGCGGCTGAGCCGCTCGCCGGCCGGCGGAAACTCGTAGCCGAATGCCTCGTGTTCGAGGTCGTGCCATGCGGCTCCGAGACCGCAAATCGCCCGTCCTTGTGAGATCACGTCGAGCGTCGTCACTGCTTTCGCGAGAAACGCCGGATTGCGGTACGTGACGCCGGTCACGAGCGCACCCAAGCGGACGCGCTGCGTCACCGCCGCGAGCGCGCCGAGGGTCGTGTACGCCTCCATCATCGGCTGTTCGGCGCCGCCGAGCGCCGGGAGCTGATACAGGTGGTCCATCACCCAGACAGAATCGAAGCCGGCTTCTTCCGCGGCCGTCGCAAGCTCGGCAACTTTTCCGAACAGCGCCGCGTTGTCCACGCCGAAGGAAAAGTTCGGTATCTGCAATCCGAAACGCGCCATGGCCGCTCCCGTCATTGATGGAAGCTGCAGTCTACCGGGTGAAAAAACTCACGGGGACGCGCAGCGGTCGCGCGCCCCCGTGAGATGGGGAATCTAATTCGATGCGCAGCCGACCGGTGCTAGCCGCCCGCCGTCTCCGACGGTCAGCGGAGCTTGACCGACATCACGCGGGATGAGCCCGTGAATGGGCTCCCCTTGCGCGCGATTCGCACCCGTGTTCGCTTCGGTGGTGACGCCGCATTCCGTCGCGATCGTGTGCAGTGGGGTGATGCCGTGCACGTGAGCCGCTGCCGGCGCAGCACCGGCAACCGCTCCGGCGCCGAGCAACAGCATCAACAGCATGACGATGCCGATCTTCCTAACCACCATTCCTCCCTTCGAGCCGACTCACTAGGAATACGGCTTCCCGACCCCGGTGGATGGCGGAAATTCCGAGAGAATTGAATCGATGCAAGCTGTATGTGCCGGAACTCTCAGGAACCAAGGACGAATGGAGTCGACGAACACGATTCGTCGCCGTCGATCATGATGACCGGACAATTCGCATCGTCCGCTGGCAGGCCTGCGCCGAATAGGACGAGGTCGGAGGACGCATAGGCTTTTACCAGCTTTGCCCCCTCGTGGTACCGGGTCGCGGCGGTCCCGTACGTGAAGGCCGAAAAAGGGACTCTTACGGTCGTCACACCACCGGCCGTCTCCCATTGCAGCGGCGAGCTCGGCCCGAAGAACGACAACGTCAAGTTGGCGATCTCGTAGCTGTCATCGTCGTCGCCGCACGAATAAAAGAGGCTGGCTTGCGGCTCGATATATGGCCCGACATCGCTCTGGTGGGTGTGATCCACGAGGACGTCCCCGTAGCACACGGACTTCTGGCCGGCGTCGAGATACCAGCCGACGTCGTACGACACCTCATCGGTCGCTCCCGGCGCCACAGTCGTTCCGATGTTGATCGAGAAGCCCGTCAGCACATCGTTGCGATCATGCATCGACGTAAACCACACGCCGACCAAGTCGGTATACGGCGCATCGACCGCGAAGATAGTCGTGTCGTCCGCTCCGTCGACGATTTCCGGATTTGAGACGGTCCCGGCGCGGCCGAACACGGGCACGAGGAGCAAACAAACGGTCAGAGCAACGATCTTTCGCATGGTGCCCTCCATATGCGCGGGCGGCATTTTGCCGCCGATCGCTATGGACACACCGCCGTCGCGGCGGCGTTGCACTTACCGTTCGATTTGGTAATCGATTCCGTTTCCATCGGGCGCAGTATCTTGTCCGGACGGACCCAGCTGAGAGTAGGCGTGCACATTTTTCAACAGCACGCCGGCGTCGGGAACTTGCGTGTTTCCATCGCGCGGAAACGCAACGACGAACTCGGCAATGGTTCCGGTGAGCTTTGTAATGCGCACATCGAGCGTGTTGCCTTCGACGACAAGCGAGCTCTGTGGACAAGAAACGCTGCCCGTTCCGTCGTCACCTCGAATACCGCCGCCGCCGATATCGGTATCGCCGTCGTGGACGATCCCCGCGCTGCCGATGCATCCATTGCCGAGCGTCCAGTCAATTGCGAATCCCGACGTCCGTGGCGCCGGCGCGGCGAGAACGAAATGAGCGAGAAGACCGGCCGGCCGGCCGGTCCTATCCACGATCGTTGCGAGCGAAAATGCTCGAATATCGACGCCGGCATCGAATTGCGGATCAAGCGCATCGGAAAGCTTCAGCGGCGTCCCGACGATGTGGGTACCCTGCTGCATAAACGTGTCGCCGGATCCATCGTTCTCGCTCACGACGTGATGAAGCCCCGGGTGCCCTTGCAGGGCGTTCGTTGCTCGCCGTGTAACCGGCGTCAATTGTTCCGCCATGATTGTTTCACCGGTA
Source organism: Actinomycetota bacterium (assembly GCA_020201525.1). GTDB lineage: Bacteria > Actinomycetota > AC-67 > AC-67 > AC-67 > JAIVGO01. Next base: position 9,768 of record JAIVGO010000132.1, read on the forward strand.
CCGCCGGCGGTTTCGTGTGCGCCCGAAGTCGCTTTCGGTGTCGCGGTGACGGGTTGCGTGACGGGCAACGCAAGAGCGCCGGTCACCACTAGTGCGGTCAGCGCTTCGGTGAGCCGTCCACCGGTACGCGGCAGGCGCGCGTGCACGACATGTGCCACCCGCGCGAACCACGCGGGAGCTATCCCCAGCGGGACGATGCCGTAGGACGCCAATGCATGGAGCTCGTCGACGACCGCGCCACACGGCCTACACCCAGGGTGGGAGCGAACACGCACAACGAGGCGCTGTGTGCACTCTTCACTCGCATTGTGGTGCGCGGCAAGCAGGGTTACCGTCGCTGCACGCAGACGCCGCGCGGCCCGGTGCACCACGACCCGGGCTTGCGGAACGGTCGTCTTCATCGCCGACGCAATCGTTCGGTAGTCGGCCTCTTCGATATACCGAAGGCGGATCGCGGTTCGGTCACGTCCAGACAATCGGTCGAGCGCGCGCCGCACGACATCGGCGGCCGAATCGTCTCCGAATGCTTCACGCTCCTCGGGTCCCAACGCTGCGCGCTGCGCCTTGCGCGTCTCGCGCCCCCGGTCGCGGACGCGGTTCAAAGCGCGATTGCGCGCGCTCGTCAGCAACCATGGCAGAGCGCCGTCTTCGTCTGCCGGCCCGCGTTCGAGCAGCGCGAGGAACGCCTCCTGCGCTACGTCGCGTGCCTCGTCGGCATCCCCGAGGATGCGCTGGGCGACGGCGACGACCCGCCCCCGGTACCGCTCGAAGGCGCCTGCGACTGCTTCCGGCGGAGTCATATCGTTGCTTTCGCCTCCGATGCGCGGGTTCCCTGCCTAGGAAACACCGCAGGGGACGGTGTATTGCAGGCCGGTATGCTTTTGACCCATGACGGGGGGGTTCGCAGACATTCAGCGCACCTTGGTGCCGTTGTGGCGATCGCTTTCGTCGCTGAATGAAGATGAGCAGACGATCGTCGTCGTGCCCTCTTTCAGCATCTGGCTCCCGCCCGAGATCGCACCGCTGCTGCCGGCGTACGAGGAGCGATATCTCTTTCTCTTGTTCCTCCTGCGCCAGCCGCGCGCGCGGATGATCTACGTCACGTCGATGCCGGTCCCCGAAGCGGTCGTCGAGTACTACCTGGGGCTGTTGCCCGGCGTCATCCCGTCGCACGCCCGGTCGCGCCTTCAACTGCTGTCGGCCGGCGACCCAGCGGTGATTCCGCTGACGAAAAAGATCCTCGATCGCCCGAAGCTGCTCGAAGAGATCCGCGCGCTGGCCGGCGATCCCTCACGTGCACACATCGTGCCCTTCATCACATCGGAGCTCGAGCAAACGCTCGTCGAGGAGCTCGGCATACCGATGTACGGCGCGGACCCGCGCCTCACGCCGCTCGGAACGAAAAGCGGATCTAGAAAGCTGTTTGCCGAATCCGGCGTCGTGCATCCGCTCGGGTACGAGGGGTTGTATTCGATCGAAGATGTCGTTGCGGCAATCGAAAAGATGCGCAGCGAGCGCGAGATTGAAAGCGTCATCGTGAAGCTCAACGAAGGAGTGAGCGGCCTTGGCAACGCGATCGTTGATGTGCCGGCCGGCGGCGACGTCGCGGCGCACGTGCGCACGATGCGGCTGGTCGAAGGAACGTACGAGGGATTCGTTGAGCTGCTGGCGACGCAAGGCGGCATCGTGGAGGAGCGCATCACCGGCGACGAAATTCGGAGCCCGAGCGTGCAGCTTCGCGGGACTCCGCTCGGCGAGCTCGAGGTCCTTTCGACGCACGACCAGCTTCTGGGCGGCCCCGACGGACAGGTGTACTTCGGGTGCCGCTTTCCCGCCGACGCGGCATATGCGGCGTCGATCACGCGTGACGCGGTCGCCATCGGCCGGCGGCTCATCGATCTCGGCGTCATCGGGCGCTTCGCGATCGACTTCGTCGTCGTGCGCAACGGAGATACCTGGCGCACGTACGCGATCGAGCTGAACTTGCGCAAGGGCGGCACGACGCACCCGTACCTCACGCTGCAATTCCTGACCGACGGCCGCTACGACGCCGAGCAAGCCACGTTCCGCGCACCGAACGGCACTGCGAAGTTCTTCATCGCAACCGACCACGCCGACAACCCGGCATACGCGACGCTTTCGATCGACGACGTGTTCGACGTCATCGTGCGCAACGGCATGCACTTCGACCTCGCACGGCAAACAGGCGTCGTGTTGCACATGCTGAGCGCGCTGCCCCACGGACGCATCGGGCTGACGGCCGTTGCCGACTCCCACGACGATGCACACGCGCTGTACGAGCGCGCGAAAGCGGTACTCGACGAAGCCGCTTCCCCCCGGTAAGCCGGCTACAGAGCCGTCGCGAGGAACTCTTCGATGTGCGCGGCGAGCTCGCCGGGCGACTGCAGCGGCACGTTGCGCGACGCGTCGAAGACTTCGAGCTGACCGTTCGCGAGGCTTTCCGCAAGCCACCGCGCTGCTTCGAAGCTGACCAGCGGATCGTCACGCAGATGCACGACGAGTGCCGGGCTGACGACTTTGCGCAAGAACGGCCGCAAGTCTTCGTCGAGCGTGTGCGCGAGGATGTCGGTCGCGGCGTCCGGACCGGCGTCGGACCAGTCGGCGCGCATCGCGTCGGCGAGAGCGGGATCATCGGGAAGGGCGGGCGCTTCACTCGCGTCGGCAAGCACGCTCGCAAACGCTTTGTGGTAGGTCCCGGCCGCGATACCGTACGGCCACTCGGCGCTCGCCGACCATTTCGGCGTTCCGCCGATCGTGATGAGTGCGCGCACTCGCTGCGGAAAATGACCGGCATAATTGAGTGCGACTTGGCTGCCCCGCACGCCGAGACCGAGAAGCACGAAGCCGTCGAGTGATGTCGCCTCGACGAGCCCGGCAAGGTCTCGGGCGTCGCGCGCCGTCGTGTACGGCGGGCCCGGCTTTTCCGATGCCCCCGTCCCCCGGCGGTCGTAGAGGATCACGCGATGTCGCTCGGAGAGCTTCTGTATGAGCGGGCTAATGCCGAGAGACCTCGACGACAAGAACCACTGCGGAACGGCGAGAACCGGGGGATTTCCGGCACCGACGTCGTGCCACGCGAGCTTCACCGAATGCGCCTGCGCCTCTTGCACGCCCGGACTATACCCACTGGGAGGCACCGTCCGAAAAAACAAAATCCTTGACCCCGGTATCGCTCGCTTGCTATGAGTCGAGTCGATGGACGAGCCGCTCCCCCGCATTCTTGCCGTCGACGACGACGAAGGCGTCTTGACGCTGTACCGGCTTGGGCTGAAAGAGAAGGGCTACGACGTCTACACCGCTGCCGATGGAGAACTCGCGATCGAGTCCATCGAAGAGGAGACTCCGGACGCAATCATCCTCGACATGTGGATGCCGAACGCGAGCGGGATGTCGCTGCTCAAATGGCTTCGGTTCCACGAGGACACGCGGGACATCCCGGTTATCGCCGTCAGCTCGACCGACAAGGACGACGAGCTGTGGGACGGTGAGGACCTCGACTGGGATCACTATCTCACCAAGCCCGTCGACATCGATGAGCTTGCCGACATCCTTCAAGAGACGATCGTTTCCGAGTAATTCCGAATCGCCCCGCAGGAGATCACCTGCGACACGCCGAACCTCATCAGCCTCTGGCGACTGAAGGGCTGTTTCGGGGTGGGGCATCTGAGCAAGCAGAAACGTTGGCGTGCGCTCGCGGCCTTCTTCGTCGCGCTTGCACTGTCTCCGGTCGCCGGCGCGCAATCAAGAGCGCCTTCGATGCGTGTGCCGGCGCACTATTCCTATGCGACGCGACGCACGATCACCCCGGGGCTCGATTACTTCAAGCTCGTCCGGCGGCGTCCCGGCGAGTCGGTAAACATCGCTCGCCTCACGTCGGGGAGAGGGCTCGAGCTCCGGCCGGTCCTGTCGCACGACCAGCTCTTTGAATACGGGAAGCGAACGGAACGCACGAGCGCGATGTGCCGGCGCGTGAAGTGCCTCGCCGCGGTGAACGGCGACTTCTTCGCTGCCGGCGTTCCCGTCGGCGGCGTCGTGGCCGCCGGTGAGGTACTGCGATCGCCGCCGGGATCACGCGCGCAAGCATCGTTTTCCGAAGACGGGACGGCGACGATGGGCGAGCTTCACGTCACCGGGCGTCTGATCACCACGCGCGTGGTGCCACCGCAGGTCACCGACCCCGCCATGGACGCCGTCCATCCCCGCGTCCCGCCGACGGACTCGACGCCGTTCGGCGGCGTCAACGTCTCGCGGCACGCCGACCAAATCGTCTTGTACACGGCCGCGTTCGGGCCGAAGACGCTGACGAATGGCTCCGGCGTCGAGCTCGTCGTGAAGATGTCGCAAAAAGGGCCCATCCGCAGCGGTGTAGACGTCCCGGTCGAGCTCGTCGCCAAGCGCCGCGGCAACACGAAGATATCTTCGGACGTCGCGATTCTTTCCGGCCACGGCGACGGCGCGAAAGCGCTCGAGCAGATCTGGAAAGAGGTCGACGCCGGCGCACGCTCGTCCGATGCAATCGTTCGCGTCGATTCGGATCCGCACGCGGCGATGAGCATCGCGGGAAACCCCGTCATCCTTCGCAACGGAAAGAACGCGTTCTCGAACCATGGGATTGCACGCGGGCACAACCCCCGCACCGTTCTGGGATGGTCCCCGGACGGACACGTGTTCCTCGTGACGTTCGACGGCCGCCAAGGGAGGCGTGCGCTCGGCATGACGTTGACGGAGGTGGCGAGCTTCCTGCGCGCGATCGGGATTACCGACGCGCTGAACCTCGACGGCGGCGGGTCGACCACGTTCGTCGGAGGGGGGAAGGTCTACAACCGTCCGAGCGACCGTCTCGTTCGCCGGCACGGCCGGCTGCGCATCGTTCATTCACCTCGCCGCGGAGACAGATTCATTCGCTACCTGGAACGCCCCGTCGCCGAGGCGCTGACGATCGTTCGTTCCGGCTCGTAGGCCGCTCGAGTATGCCGCGCTCCCAGATCGGGTAGCGTTTGCGGTAGGTCACACAGGGAGCGGCTCATGAACGCAAGCGCTGCAGGAACGTTCACCCTCGGAAACCATGTCGTCAATCGTATGGGCTTCGGCGCGATGCGCATCACCGGCCAAGGCGTGTGGGGACCGCCGCCGGATCCCGAAGCTGCAAAGAAAGTGTTGCACCGCGTGCTCGATCTCGGTGTCAACTTGATCGATACCGCAGACTCCTACGGCCCTGCGGTGAGCGAGGAATTGATCGCCGCTGCCCTGCACCCGTACCCCCGAGACCTCGTCGTCGCCACGAAGGGCGGGTTGGTGCGCCCGGGACCCGGGCGGTGGGACGCCGATTGCCGGCCCGAACATTTGCGTGAGGCGTGTGACGCCAGCCTTAATCGGCTGAAAGTCGACCGCATCACGCTGTACCAGCTGCATACGATCGACGCCGCGGTGCCGCTGGAAGATTCGGTCGGCACGCTCGCGGAGCTGAAGCAGGAAGGCAAGATCGAGCACGTCGGCCTTTCCAACGTGAGCGTCGAGCAGCTGCGACGCGCACTAAGGATCGACTCGGTCGTCTCGGTGCAGAACCGGTACAACGTGTCCGACCGGCACTCCGAGACCGTGCTCGACGAGTGCGAACAGCGCGGCATCGGGTTCTTGCCGTGGTTTCCGCTCGCGAACCGATCTCTCACCGGAGAAACATCTCCGCTGGACGTCGTCGCGAAGCGATTAGAGGCTACGGCCGGTCAAGTTGCGCTCGCGTGGCTCCTACACCGGTCGCCGGTGATGTTGCCGATCCCCGGCACGTCCTCGATCGATCATTTGGAAGAAAACGTCGCAGCCGCCGCGTTGCAATTGAGCGACGACGATATGAAGTCAATCGAAGAATCCGCATAGGAGGCAGACATGGCCACGCAGATGCCCGAGAAGCTCACCGACGCGCAGAAGCAGCTGTTCCTCGACAAGAATTTCGCGTTCGTCGCGACGACGTGTCCCGACGGATATCCGCACGTCTCACCGGTTTGGATCGACTTCGAAGACGATTACATCCTGATGAACACCGCGAAGGACCGCGTGAAGGAGCGTAATTTGCGCCGCGATCCCAAGGTCGCCGTATCGATCTACGATTCCAGCGATCCATACAAGATGGTCGCTGTGCAAGGGACGGCCGTCGAGATGACCACGGAAGGCGCCGACGAGCACATCGACAAGCTGGCGAGGAAATATCGCGGTTGGGATGAGTATCCGGCAAAGGTCGACCGTGTGCTCGTCAAGATACGTCCGGAGCGCGTCGCGACGATGGGTCTTTAGGGTCGCATCGATCTCGAAGTACGCCCGGCGCTCCGCAACGGCGCCGCAATCTCCGCGAACTCACACAGCAACGGCCGCGTTGCGCGGGGGTCGATGATCTCCTCGACAAGGAACGCCTCGGCCGTGCGAAACGGCGAGCGCACGCGGTTGAGCCGCTCTTCGATCTCGGCACGGGCGCGTTCGGGATCGTCGGACGCCTCGAGCTCCGCGCGATAAGCCGCTTCGACGCCGCCTTCGAGTGGCAGCGACCCCCAATCGCCCGACGGCCACGCATACCGGTACGACAGGCGTGAATGATTTTGATGCGCCGCACCGGCGACCCCGTAAGACTTGCGAAGAATGACGCTGCACCACGGGACGCTCGCCTGATAGATCGCGGCCAGGGCACGCGATCCGTGCCGAATCGTCGCCGACTTTTCGGCCGCGGTACCGATAAGAAATCCCGGCTGATCGACGAAGTGCACGACCGGCAGATGAAACGTATCGACGAGATCGACGAAGCGGGTGAGCTTCAACGATGCGTCCGCCGTCCACCCTCCGGCGTATTGGTACGGGTCGGACGCGAGCACCGCGACCGGCCATCCGGCCAGCCGCGCGAAAC
>JAIVGO010000196.1 GCA_020201525.1 Actinomycetota bacterium
CGACAGCGGCGCTTCAGTGATGTGGACCGGCATACCCGTCTCATGCTTGAGGCGCTCGTCGAGCCCTTTCAGCAAAGCGCCGCCGCCGGTCAGGACGATGCCTTTGTCCATGATGTCGGCGGAAAGCTCGGGCGGAGTCCGATCGAGAGTGTTTTTCACCGCGTCGATGATTTGGTTCACCGGCTCCTCGATCGCGCGACGAATCTCCTCCGCGCTCACAATGATTGTCTTAGGAAGACCGGATACCAAGTCGCGCCCGCGGATTTCTGCGTGCGGCTCGTCGGGCAGCGGAAACGCGGAACCGACCGTGATCTTGATCTCCTCCGCCGTGCGCTCCCCGAGGGCAAGCGAATACTCCTTCTTCACGTACTGAATGATGCCTTCATCGAGCTCGTCGCCCGCGACGCGCACCGACGCACTCGTCACGATGCCTCCGAGAGAGATGACGGCAACCTCCGTCGTCCCGCCGCCGATGTCGACGATCATGTTGCCGGTCGGCTCGTGAATCGGCAGGGCCGCACCGATCGCCGCCGCCAGCGGCTCCTCGACGATGTGCGCGCTGCGCGCACCCGCAGCGTACGCTGCTTCCTCGACCGCGCGCTGCTCGACGCTCGTGATACCGCTCGGCACGCAGATGACGACGCGCGGCTTTGCCATCCAACGGCGCCGGTGCACCTTCTGGATGAAGTACCGCAGCATCTTCTCGGTCACGTCGAAGTCGGCGATCACACCGTCCTTCAAGGGCCGGATCACGAGGATGTGGCTCGGGGTGCGCCCGATCATCCGCTTCGCCTCAGTTCCGACCGCGAGGATCGCTCCATTCTTCGCGTTGATCGCGACCACCGAGGGCTCGTTGAGGACAATGCCGCGCCCACGCACGTATACGAGCGTGTTGGCGGTTCCGAGATCGACCGCCATGTCGCGGCCGAGAAACTGGAAGATGCTGTCGAGCATGAGGAAAGAAAGTCCTTGCCAAGTCGGCTGTGGCGATTCTAGCATCGTGCTCCGAGGCGCCCAAACCGGGTGCGACCAGGGCAAACGCTTGTCTTGCGCTCCCCGGATAGGGTCCCGCTCGTTGCTGTGCCGGAGAGGAGCCCGTGTGCCGAGACCGAAATCTCTGAATTCGATGAGGAGACTACTTCCAGTTTTGCTGCTCGTCGGCCTTCTGGCCCCGGCACAAGCGCACGCAGGGAACCGCCTCTTCGAAAAGTCCCCCAACCTGGATATCGCTCGCCGCGTCCAGGCACTGCTGCTGCACGCCGGAGTCCCGGTCGTGATGACACGGACTTCTGACCGGACGACGTCCTTGGAATCCAGGACCACCCTGGCGAACGGGCGGCGAGTCGACGCCTTCATATCCCTGCACAACAACGCTTCGCCGTCTCGCTCGGCGAATTGGAGCGAGGTCTACCACCAGCTGAGCGGCGGCGGATCGCGAACGCTCGCAAACATGATTCGCGGGCGCCTGGCGACGAATCTCGGCCAGACGGCGTACCTGAAGACGCGCCGAGGCGACCACGGCGACTATTACTGGCAGCTGCGGCATACCTCGATGCCGGCCGTCATCGTCGAAAGCGCGTTCATCTCGAACCGGCGACAGGCGAGGTTGCTTGCCACCAGCGCCGCGTATCGTCAAAAAATCGCGCAGTCTGTGTACGAGGGCATCATGGCGTACCAGCGCACCTTGCGGCGCGCGTCGACGCCTCCGGAGTTCGCAGCCGAGACGCGCGTGACGGTGCCGGCGGTCCCTCCGCCGGAGTCGGTGCGCGGTCGCGCGATCAACTCACACATCGTGCGGCTGACGTGGACGCCCGTCGGCGGGCTCGTCGACGGTCCGGTGCGCGTGTACCGCGACGGCGTCCCGATCGGAGAAGCCCCCCTCGGCCAAACGGTCTTCGAGGACGTCTGGGCGGCGCCGGGGCAGTCCTACCGGTACGAGCTTCGGACGGCGGTGAAGCCGTCGGATCTCGCCGCGTCACTGGAATCGTCTCCGGCGGTCGTCGGCGTCCGCACACCACCCATCGTTGTGTGCCTCGACCCCGGTCACGGCGGGCGCGACCCGGGCGCGACCGGCAGCTACTAGTGGGTCTGTGAAGTCCTCATCCAGAGGACTTCGCTGACGCAGCACTAATCCCACCCCTCTCTTCGCAGGCTCGTCCAACCGCCGGCCGCGACGATGACGTGGTCGATGAATTCGAGCCCGACGAGCGCTGCGCCCTCCGACAGCCTGCGGGTCACGGCGCGGTCCTCGAAGCTGGCCGACGGGTCGCCGGAAGGGTGGTTGTGCGCCACCACAACCGCAGCGGCGCCCGGTTGTCGCAGAGCAGCGGCCAGCACCTCCCGAGGCTCCATCGGCGCGTGTGCGACGCCCCCAATGCCGACGATGGCTTGGGCCAGCAGGCGGTGCCTTCGGTCGAGCAACAGCACCACCGCGCGCTCGTGCTCCAAATGAGCGAGCTCCGGCTCGAGCAACGCGACGGCGTCTTCGGGCCGCAAAATCTGAGTGCGTTCCGCCGCGAGCGCACGCGAGCAACGCCGGCCGAGCTCGAGCGCCGCGACGATCTCAGCCGCTTTCGCCGGCCCGCACCCGTTCAGCGCGGCGATTCGTTCGGGAGCGGCGCGCGCCAGACCGGCCGCGCCTCCAATTTCCGAAAGAACACGGGCAGCGATCTCCATGACGCCTTCCCGCGCGGTGCCGGTCCGCAGCAAAAGAGCGAGGAGCTCGGCTTCGGAGAGCGCGGCGGGACCGAACGCAAGCAAACGTTCGCGCGGGCGATCAAACGGCGCGCGTTCGGCGACGCGCACCGGGCGGGTACCGGGAGCTCGCGCTCCCGGCGAGCTCACGACAGGTCGGGGAAGAAGAGGGCGAGCTCGCGTGCCGCCGAATCCGGTGAATCGGATCCGTGCACGATGTTTTCCGTGATCGCGAGCCCGTAGTCGCCGCGCAACGTTCCCGGCGCAGCTTTCTTGGGATCCGTGACGCCCATCATGGTTCTGACGACGGTAACAGCCTCTTCGCCTTCGACCGCCATCGCAACGACCGGCCCTGAGGTGATGAACGACACCAATTCGCCGAAGAACGGCTTCTCCGTGTGCTCGGCGTAGTGTTGCTTCGCGAGCGCTTCATCGATCTGCAGCATGCGCAACGCTGCGATGCCGAGCGTTTTCGTTTCGATCCGACGAATCACTTCACCGATGAGACGGCGACGTACGCCGTCGGGCTTGACGAGCACGAGCGTTCGTTGGGACATGGAATTCCTTTCAGGGGAAAAGTGATTTCCTGGCTTCACCGACAGTGTACAAAGACCCGGTGACACAAACGCAATCGCGTTCGGTGGCATGTTCCAATGCGACCGCAACGGCGCCTTCGACCGTTGCGACCGAGTCGACCGGAGTGCCTAATGCTGCAGCCGCCTTTTTCATTTGATCGAGAGGGGTAGCGCGCGGCGAACGATTCACCTCCAGCCGGCCCGGCGAACGCACGCGTGCAAGGGCCCCCGCGACGAGGTCGCCGACGAGCTCCCGGTCGCCCAGGAACGCATGCACCGCGGCGCATGCGAGGACGGCGTCACGAGCAAGGGCGGAGCCGAACAGCGGCAGGAAGAGCTCTTCATACGTTCTGCTCCCAATTCGAATGGTCAGAACCTGACCGCCGACGGCCAGCACGAGTGACTCCAAGTCGAAATCGCGACCCCATACACGCAACTCGGCGTTGCGCTCGACGCACGCGCGCTCGATAACGCGCATGACGTCGTCGTCTTGCGCAGCACTGATCACGACCGCATCCGGCTTGATGATGCCGGCCTTTTCGACAGCGATTTCGGCGGGCGTGGATCCGAGCTCCGGATGATCGAGCGCAATCGGCGCGATGACGGCGACACGGCCGTCGATCAGATTCGTTGCATCCCATGTGCCGCCCATGCCCACCTCGAAGACGGCGGCGTCGACGGGTTTCTCGGCGAAGACGTTCTCGGCAAGCATCGTGAGCGTTTCGAACCACGTCACGCGCTCGCCCTTTTGATCGACCGCGTGCAAGAACGGCTCGAGGTACGCGTAGCCTTCCGCGAACTCCGCTTCGGTGATCGGGGTGCCATCGAACGCGATGCGCTCCGTTACCTTGTCCACGTGTGGTGACGTGTACGTCCCGACGGACAAGCCGGCCGCCCTGAGCATCTGAGTCGCGGCGACGGCCGTCGTGGTCTTGCCGTTCGTCCCGGTGACGTGGATCGATGGATAATTTCGTTGCGGGTTCCCCAGCAGGTCGCTGAGTGCGACGATGCGGTCGAGGTCGGGAACCATGTGCTCGATGATGCGCGCGTCGAGTGCCGCGAGCGCTTCTGCAAACGTCATCGCCGGCGAAGCTCTTCGCGTGCTTCGGCGAGGCGCGCGGCTGCTGTTTCATTTTCTGCGAGACGGTCCCGCTGCTGCTCGACAACCTCGTCGGGCGCCTTGCCGACAAAATCGGTGTTGCCGAGCTTCGCACGGATTCTGTCCGCGTCGCTGCGCAGCCGCTCGATCTCCTTGTCAAGTCGCGTGGTTTCGGCATCCACATCGAACAGACCGGCCATCGGAATGAAGATCTCGGCGCCACTTACGACGAGGCGCGCGTGACCCGTGGCTGCTTGCCCGGTATCGGTGAGCGTGATCTCGCCCCACCGAGCTACGACGCGCACGCGTTCGATTTCCGACACGAGAACACTACGACGTTCCGCATCCGGCACCGCGATCGTTGTGTCCGGACGTACCGAGGTGGGAATTTGATGATCTGCACGGAACCGGCGCAGCGCAGAGACCACGCTCTGCACGAACTCGAATGTACCTTCAGCGTCGTGATCTACAAGGTCTCGATCGGCCGACGGCCATCGCGCCGACATCGCACTTTGCCCGTCCATTGCCGTGTGAAGCTCCTCGGTGATGAACGGCATCAGCGGATGGAGCAGCTCGAGGATGGTTTTCAGCACCACCGTGAGCATGCCGCGCGCTGCCGCCTCACGCGCTTCGTCGCCCGATGTCAGAGGGCCCTTCGCCCATTCGATGTACCAGTCGCAAAACTCCGACCAGGTGAACTGCCGAAGCATCTGCGCTGCGGTTGCGAAGTCGTACGCTTCCATCGCGGCGTCGACTTGTTCGGTCACCGTTGCGAGGCGGGAGAGGATCCAGTTGTCGGCGAGCGTCCGGTGGTGCTTCGGCGGCAGTGGTGTTGCCTCGTCGCCGAGGTTCATGAAAACGAACCGCGACGCATTCCACAACTTGTTTGCAAAGTTACGGTCGCCCTCTACCCATTGCTCGGCGATCGGGACGTCGCCGCCGAGCGTCGCTGATCGAACCAACGTCATGCGCAATGCGTCGGCGCCGTATTTGTCAAGCAGCTCGAGCGGGTCGACGACGTTTCCAAACGACTTCGACATCTTCTTGCCGCGGAAATCACGAACCATGCCGTGCACGTGGACATCGGGAAACGGCACGGCATTCATTGCATAAAGTCCCATCATCATCATGCGCGAGACCCAGAAAGTGATGATGTCGTAGCCGGTAACCAAGACACTCGTCGGGTAATACTGCCTCAGGTCTTGTGTCTCGTCCGGCCATCCGAGGGTAGAAAACGGCCACAAAGCAGAGGAAAACCACGTGTCGAGAACGTCCGGATCTTGCGTGAGATCCTCGTTCTTGTCCACCGGACACGCCTTCGGCTCTTCCCGCGACGCGAACTCGTGACCGTTCGCGCACGTATAGACGGGAATGCGGTGCCCCCACCAGAGCTGCCGTGAAATGCACCAGTCGCGGAGGTTCTCCATCCAGTCCATGTAGTTGCGCTCGTACCGTTGCGGTACGAAACGGGTGTCACCGTTGCGCACTGCCTCGATAGCGCGTTCGGCGAGCGGCCGCACCTTCACGAACCATTGATCGCTCAACCACGGCTCGACTTCGGTGCCGCAGCGGTAACAGTGCCCCACCGAATGAACGTAGGGCCGAGTCTCTTCGCGCACGACCCCCATCGACCGGAGCTTTTCCGTCACGGCTTTTCTGGCGGCGTACCGATCCATGCCTGCGAACTCGCCGCCGTCTTCCGTGATGTGCGCCTGCGCGGTGAGCACGTTCACGGCCGGCAACCCGTGTCGCTCGCCGATTTCGAAGTCGGTCGGGTCGAGTGCCGGTGTCACCTTCAGCGCGCCCGTGCCGAACTCGAAATCCACCGCGTCATCGGCGACGATTGGGAGCTCGCGCCCCACTATCGGCAGCACAGCGGTCTTCCCGACAAGATCCCGGTATCTTTCATCCTTCGGGTTCACCGCCACGCCGGTGTCGCCGAGCATGGTCTCGACCCGCGTGGTTGCGATGACAATCTCACCGGTGTCGTCCTTGAGGGGGTACGCGAGCTGCACAAGCTCGCCTTCCACGTCGCGGTGCTCGACCTCGATGTCCGACAGCGCCGTCTGGCAGCGCGGGCACCAGTTGATGATGCGGGAGCCGCGATAGATCAGCTTTTCGTCGTACAGCCTCGTGAAGATTTCCCGGACGGCTCGCGACAGGCCGTCGTCCATCGTAAATCGCTCGCGGCTCCAGTCGCAGGACGATCCCAATCGCTTGAGCTGCTCGACGATGCGACCGCCGGAATGACGCTTCCACTCCCACACGCGCTCGACGAAGGCTTCGCGGCCGAGGTCGTTCCGGGACAGGCCTTCTTTCGCCAGCTCACGCTCGACGACGTTCTGCGTTGCGATACCGGCGTGATCGGTGCCGGGGAGCCACAGCGCTCTGTATCCCTGCATCCGCTTGCGTCTGATGATCGCGTCTTGCAGCGAATTGTCGAGCGCATGGCCGATGTGCAAGACGCCGGTAACGTTCGGCGGCGGTTGCACGATGCAATAAGGCTCGCCGTCGCCGGTGGGGCCAAACCCGGCGGAGCGCTCCCACTGGGCGTATATGCGCTGCTCCACCGAAGCCGGCTCGTACGCCTTGTCGAGTTCTTTCGGCACTGTGTTGTCTCCAAATGAAAAGGACCCCGTGGGGTCCCGGAAGAGTAGCAAGGCTCGCTACCGCGTTCCGGGGGCGGTGACTGCTCCTGGTTCCGTCGACATGCCGCCGAGAATAACACCGGGTTCGCTTATCCTTGGTTGATTTCTCTGGTGCTTGGTATTCCAAGCGAGCGCTATAATTGCCCATCATGGGCGACGAGAAGAGCTGGAAAGCGCTCGGCGAGTTCATCAGGACGCAGCGCCGGCTCGCCGACATGTCGTTGCGCCAGGTGGCGCAAGTCGCGAAAGTGTCCAACCCCTATCTGAGCCAAATTGAGCGTGGCATCTACAAGCCATCCGCCGACATCTTGAAAGGGATCGCCGGCGCGTTGCAGATCTCGGCGGAGACGCTGTTCGCGCGGGCGGGGCTGTTAGAAGAGGAGAGTACCCCTCCCTCAAAGAAAGGGCAGCCGATGGTCGAGCAGGCGATCCGCACGGACCCAAAGCTGAGTCCCGATCAGAAGAAGGCGTTGATCGGGGTCTACCGAGGGTTCCTTGGCAACTAGACCCATAGAGGAAGCCCGGCGCCTACACCTGCGAGGTCAAGGGTCTGGGCACGGGCATTTACGGGTGCCCAACTGACCGGCCGTCGTTCAATTTGACACGCCTAGCGAGTGCTTGGTATACCAAGCATGCCCAAGACCGGGCGCTCGCAAAGGAGAGGCACATGGCGAAGATCAACACGACAGTCGAGAAGGCCGGCGACCGCATCCTGTCCGCGGTCGGGACGGCCCAGCACGCATACATCACAGCCG
>JAIVGO010000005.1 GCA_020201525.1 Actinomycetota bacterium
GAAATTGACCGTGCCAAGAACGACTTCGTTGCCGCCATCACACATGAGCTGAAGACACCGCTCACGTCGCTGCTCGGGTATGCGAGCATCCTGCGTAAGCGAGTCGACGCGCTGCCGAAAGATCGGCGCGAGCAGTTCTTCGAGATTATTCAACGGCAGGGAGAACGAATCCTGAAGCTCATCGGCGACTTGCTCGACTCGTCTCGTATGGAGTCCGGGCTTGCGAAGTTGTCTCGCGAACGGATCGACATCGCCGGGCTCATCAAGTCGGTGGTGGCCGGGATGAAGCCGGCGGCGAAGAAGCACACCGTGCGCGTCGATCTCCCTTCGGAGGATCCCGGGTTGTATGGAGACCCGAGCGCGCTCGAGCACGTGCTCACGAATCTTCTCGACAACGCGCTCAAATACTCGCCGAAGAAAACTACGGTGCACGTGTGGACCGAGGTAGAGCCGAGCGAGCTTCGGATCAACGTGTCCGATGAAGGACTCGGGATTCCGCCGGAGGACTTGCCGCACATCTTCGAGCGCTTCCGGCAAGGTGACGGGGTCGAGCGGTCTCGAAACAGCGTCGGTCTCGGCTTGTTTATCGTCCGAAGCTTGGTCGAAGCGCAGGGTGGGCGAGTGTCGGCCATCTCGACGCCCGGGCGCGGCTCGACGTTCACGATTGCATTCCCCCGACGTGCCGAGCATCGTTCGAACGGTGCGCCGGAAAACGAGGATGCCGGCGTTCCGGCGATCACGATCGGTGCCACGGATGAGCCGCAGGAGCCGACGGCGTCGATCGACGCGGAGACGCTGCGCGCGGTTGCGTCGTCCCGTCACGCAGAGCCAACCACTGAATGAGCGAGTACGTCTACGACCAAGCGTGGGAGCACGAGCGCGAGCGGCTCGCCGGCTTGGAGCGCATGGCCGACCCGGGAACGACTCGCTTGCTCGCCGATCTCGGCGTTGGTGAAGGGTGGAGATGTCTCGAAGCGGGAGCCGGTGGTGGCTCGATAACCGAGTGGCTGTGCGACCGAGTCGGCGCGTCGGGAGAAGTCGTCGCGATCGACCTCGACACGCGGTTCGTCGAGAAGATCGACCGCGCCAATCTCACGGTGCGTCGCCTCGATCTCGTGAAAGACGACGTGGAAAAGGAGGCATTCGATCTTGTTCACTCGCGCGACGTGCTCGAACACATACCCGAGCGCGACGACGTTCTCGACTCGCTGATTGCCGCGGTGAAGCCGGGCGGTTGGATCATGATCGAGGACGTCGACTTCCAGCTACCGATCAGGGCGACGAACGATTCCGGGGCCTGGCCCCCCGAGATCGTGGAGGTGGGCGCCAAATTTTGGGCGGCAATGGGTACCTTCATGTACTCCCGCGGGGTCGACCCGGAATTCGGACGACGCCTGCCCGGTCGATTTTTGGAGCGAGGGCTCGACGAGGTGAGCGCAGAAGCGCGCACGAGCGCGACCCGTGGAGGAACCGACGAATACAACGTCGCGCGGCTCAGCATTGATCAGCTAGCTGCTGCTCTCATTCAGACTGGTGAGGTGACGGCCGAGGAGCTGGGGCGCTTCAAATCGTCACTCGACGATCCGAATTTCATCAGCTTTGGCCCGACGCAAGTGGCGACGTGGGGTCGCCGGCGGAGGTCGTGATACTAGCCGCGTGGGACGAGAGGTTGTGCGACGGCTTCGGCAAGATGAAGGATATGGTCATCGTCTGTTATGACAGGCGTTCCTTGGGCTTCGGCAAGAGCAACGTACGTGGCGTCGTACGCGGTAAGACCCCGCGCCGTCCACTCGGCGACACTGGCGAGATCAGGTTCAAGAACCTCGAACTCAAGCTCCTCCAAAGCAACCGCGAGTTCGAGCAGAGACTTTTCGCTCCATGACCATCGACGACCGGCGGCGTTCAATAGTTCCAGAAAAAGCAGACTGGGAACCGTGACGAATAACTCCCCTTGAAGATATTGATCGCGAAGCTCTCGTGCGCGACGGGATCCGCGTTCATCCGCCCGGGTGAACCACTTTGCGACGACGGACGCATCGAGAACTACGTCGGTCAACGCGCGTCTCGCTCAGCGCGGATCGCTCTCGAAGAGTCTTCGCGCACGCCGGACGAAGAGAAAAGATTGTCCAGGCGGGTGAATGCATGCCGAACTCGCGATCGACGCCCGGCGCCGGAGCGTGCGTCGAGCTCGCGCGCGGCGAGGTTCGCGAGGTAAGCGCTTCGCGTCACTCCCCGAAGGCGCGCGGCCTTATCGATGCGGGTAAGAAGCTTGTCGTCGAGAGTTACGAGGACCTTGGCCATCCAGACTGAAGGATATCCAGATATCCAGTAGGCGTCAACGGAATTACAGGACCCCAAGCAACCTCGCAGGGTGTTCGATGAGGTCGCCCATGTAGCGAAGGAATCGGCCTGCTTCGGCGCCGTCGAGGATGCGGTGGTCGAACGTGAGCGCGATCGTCATGATGTCGCGCGGAACGATTTGGCCGTCGAGAACCCACGGCCGCTTCGTGATCGCCCCGAGCGCGAGGATCGCCGCCTCCGGCGAGTTGATGATCGGCGTGCCCGACTCCATGCCGAACGACCCGACATTCGTGATCGTGACTGTGGAACCGCGCAGGTCGTGGGCGCCGATCGATGCGTCGCGTGCCGTTGCGACGAGCCGCGCGATCTCCTGCGACACCTCGAAGACGTTCAGCTGATCGGCGTGTCGGACGACCGGCACGAGTAGCCCACGGTCGGTGTCGGTGGCGATGCCGACGTGGATGTGCTTCTTGACGAGGATGTCGCCACTTTCTTTGTCCCATGCGGAATTCACGCGGGGATACTTCCGGATGGCTGCGACCAGTGCGCGGACGCAGATCGGCAGGGGTGAGATCTTCTTGCCGTTCGCTTCGGGCGCCGCGCTCAGCTCTTTGCGCATCGCCATGATCTCGGTGGCATCGACGGTGCACCATTCTGTGACGTGAGGAATCTCCGTGTAGCTCCGGACCATGTGCTCGGCGATCGACCGGCGAATCGAGCGCACCGGAATACGTTCTTCCTCCTCCACCCCGGCGACGCGACGCTCGATGGCGGCAGGGATCTCTTCCTTCTCGGCCGCCGCAGCCGCGGCGGGCTGCTCCTTCTTTGCTTCAGCAGCGGCGGCCTTCTTCGGCGCAGACGCGGCGCCTTCGACGTCTTCCCGTGTCACGCGTCCGTCGGGTCCCGTCCCGTCGATCGAATCGAGATCAACGCCCATCTCGCGCGCGAGCTTGCGAACCGGCGGCGTTGCAAGCGCATGGGTGCGTGCCGGCTCGCCATCGCTGGGCACCGATTGAAGCCGCCGCGGCTCGGCCTCCTGTTTCGCCGTGACTGCTTCCTCTTCTTTCGCGACCTCCTCTTCGGCGGCGCCGTTGTCCGACGCTTCCTCGCCGCGCTTGCCGATCTTGCGGCGCTTCCGCTTCCCGGCACTCTCGTCTGGGCCGTAGCCGACGAGGACTTCGCGCCGGCCCGTCTGGGGTGCGCCCGCATCGGTGCGGATGCTCACAAGCGCGGCGCCGACGTTCACCCGCTCCCCGACGTCGCCGTGCAGCTTTTCGACTGTTCCGGCGAACGGCGAAGGAATTTCGACGATGGCCTTTTCGGTCTCGACCTCGACGATCGGCTGGTTCAGGGAGACTTCTTCGCCCTCCTTGACCATCCATGACACGATCTCGGCTTCTGTCAGACCCTCCCCGAGGTCGGGGAGCTTGAACTCGCGGACCTCGTCGGCCATCAGGGCGCTCCTTAGTAGTTGAGAACTTTGTCGACGGCGTCGAGGACGCGGTCGATGTCGGGCAAGAAAATGTCTTCGAGCTTCGCCGGCGGATACGGCATGTCATATCCCGCGACGCGGAGCACGGGAGCGTGCAGCGACAAGAAGTCGTCCTCCATGATGCGAGCCGCGATTTCGCCGCCGTAGCCGCCGGTGATTTGCGCTTCGTGCACGACGACCGCACGCCCGGTTTTTTTCACCGACGCAAGGATCGTGTCGATGTCGAGCGGGACGAGCGAACGCACGTCGATCAGCTCGACCGACACGCCGTCACTCGCCGCCTCCTCGGCCGCCTCTTCGCACGTGCGCATACACGGACCCCACGAGATGAGCGTGACTTCGTTTCCCTCGCGCCGCACGGCCGCCCTTCCGAACGGCATGCCGTCCGTCACGGGAAGCTCGACGTCCTCGCGCACCCAATACCGGCGCTTTGGCTCGAGGAAGACGACCGGATCGGGATCGTTGATCGCTTGCACAATCATTGAAAACGCATCCGACGGTGTTGACGGAGTGACGACCTTTAATCCTGCCGTGTGCGTGAAGTATGCCTCGAGCGATTCGGAGTGATGTTCGACGGCGCCGATGCCGCCGCCGTACGGAATGCGAATGACCAGCGGCAGCGAGACGCGCCCGAGCGACCGCATGCGGTACTTCGCCGCGTGGGAGACGATCTGTTCGAAGGCGGGATACGTGAAGCCGTCGAACTGCATCTCCGCGACCGGCCTGAGCCCGTAGATCGCCATGCCGATCGACGTGCCGACGATTCCTGATTCGGCAAGCGGTGAGTCGAACACGCGGTCCTCGCCGAACTCGGTCTGTAGTTTGTCGGTGATGCGGAATACTCCGCCGAGCTTGCCGACGTCCTCACCGAGACAGACGACTTTTGGATCTTGCGTCATTGCATACCGGAGGCCTTCGTTCAGTCCCTGCGCGAGCGTGATCGAGGCCATCACTCGTCTCCCTCTCGGGCCGACTGCTCTTCTTCGTACTGTTTGTATTCGCGGCGCAACGTTTCCGGCATCTCCTCGTACACGTTGTTGAAGAGATCGATTGCCGGCCGCGGACCGGCGCCGACGATCGATGCGCGGATGTTGGTTGCGATCTGTGCGCCCTCGTCGTCACATGACTTGATGAAATCGTCGTCCAGAACGCCTTCGTTCTTGCAGTACGTCTGGAAACGCGCGATGGGATCCTTCGCTTCCCATGCGGCGAGCTCTTCTTTCGTGCGATAGCGCGTCGGGTCGTCCGCCGTCGAGTGGGGGCCGCGCCGGAACGTCACCGCTTCGATCAGCGACGGACCGCCGCCTTCACGAGCACGCCGAATGGTTTCGCGCGCGACCGCATACACGGCGAGGACGTCGTTGCCGTCGACGCGGTATCCGGGCATCCCGTACCCGAGTGCCTTCGCGGAAATCGTCGGTGCTGCCGTTTGTTTGCTGAGCGGCACGCTGATTGCGTACTGGTTGTTCTGGCAGAAGAACACCACGGGAACTTTCCACACGCCGCCGTAGTTGCACGCCTCGTGGAAGTCGCCTTCGGACGTGGCGCCGTCGCCGAAGTACGTGATCGCCACGATGTTCGACTTTTCGATTTGTGCGGCGCGTGCAAAGCCGACGGCGTGCAGCATCTGGGTGGCGATCGGAACCGAGTAGTACGCGAACCGGTGCTCGCGCGCGTCCCAGTCGCCGCCGTGGACCGTGCCGCGGAACAGGTGCATCACCGACGACGGATCGATGCCGCGGTACATCGCGACCGCGAGCTCGCGGTACGACGGGAAGATCCAGTCGCGCTCGCTCAGCGCGTAGGCGCTCCCGACCTGGGCGGCCTCCTGGCCGAGAAGGGGCGTATAGACGCCGAGCTCCCCCTGTCTCTGGAGGTTCGTCCCTTCTTGGTCGGCGCGTCGCGCGAGGACCATGTGGCGATAGATCTGCCGAAGATCCTCTTCCTTCAAGTCGATCTCGAAATCGCCGTCGCCGACAAACGAGCCGTCGGGAGCGAGCATTTGAATCATCTCAGTCGAGATGGACGCGGGATCTACCACGCCTCTCATGGAACCTCCTCGTACCGGGGTCGCCGGCATCCTCGGTGGTCAGCGCCGTGCGGGGTCGCCGCCGTGCTCATTCTAAATGGTCGCAGCAGGTCGCTAAGTCCGTCAACGACATTCCTTCCCAGGGGGATGCCGTCTTACATCCGCCCCAGAATCTCCCCGCGCAAAAGACCAAGCTGCCGGAGCCGCTTTTCCATCTCCTGACGGCCGACTTTGAAGCTTCGCGCCATATCTTCGACATCGATGGTGTGATGATCCTTCTCCACCGCTTTCGCGGCTTTCTCGACGAGGCTTGCCGGCATGAGGATCTCGGCCGCGAAGAGGTCGGCTTCGTGCTCGATCTCGTTCTTCTGCCACTGCCCCGCCTCGCGGCCGACGGGGGCTCCGGCGTGGATCACGTGGTGGCCGATCTCGTGCGCCAGTCGCCAGCGCTCCCGAGACGTGATGCGCCGTTCTTGGCCGGTGAGACGAGTCCGTCCGCGTTTCGGCCGCGTCAGCCCCTCCCAGACGTCGCTCGACAAATGCCACGGTCTCTCGTGGTGCAGCCGCAGGTACGCGAGGACGCGCTCGAGGTCGACGGGCGCCGCCTTGATGTCCGCGGCTCGCAGGATCGTCTTTGCGCGCTTCTCGATGAATTTCTCCATATCGGCGCGGAATGCTACCGGGCGCGGCGCCAAAAGTAGAATTTCGGGCTGATGCCGCGCGACCACTTCGAGCTCATCGGCGACGCCGTCGCAAACTTCTTGCCGTCCACCTTGCGCTCGTTCACGACCAACATCAGCAGTCGCAACTTGAAGCTGTGGTACGGCGAGGACGACGCGGAGCACTACGAGGTGCAGATCCTCGGTCCGACGTCGCGGCCGCGAGGACTCGAGATCGGCTTTCACGCCGAGCACCGCGAGCCCTCAAAGAACGACGAGATCCTCGGGCGCCTGTCGAAGCGAGAGAAGACCTGGCGTCGCGCCTTGGGTCCCGACGCCGAGGCCGGAAAGTTCCTCGGATCGCAGTCGCCGTGGCGCCGCCTGTCGGAAGTGTGGAAAGGCGCTGGGTTGTTGAGCGAGGAAGCCGGGATCGAGGCCGCGGAGCGCCTCGCCCAGTACGTGCGCTCCTTGGAGCCGCTGCGCGTTGCGAAGAAGTAGTTCTACTCGCATTGCTGATGCAATACGCGGCGTCGACGAAGAGACGGTCCGACTGGTGTACTTCCGGGCCGGGTGACGAAAATCGTGGTACGCACGGGCTATCGCGGGTGATTGCTGGTGCGTACCAGGACGGACCGGCGGCTGGTCGGCGAGCTGGAACCTGCTCACGTCGAAGAAAGAATCAGCCCGCGGACGTGCATGGACGCGCAGGAGATCGCGGTCGCGGCGATCTGGACGAACGGCATCTAGGTACTTCGTCCGGCGCCGCGGATGCGTTCTTCGGCTAACCGGTCTGCTGCCTCGGCCGCCGTTGTTTGGTCGGTGCGCGCACGCTCGAATATTCGTGTCAAACGATCTTCGATCGCCGCTGCCTTCGCGTGGGCGCGTTCGGGGTCGTAGCCGTGCAGCTCGTCTTCGACGTTGATCAATCCCCCGGCGTTGATGACGTAGTCGGGTGCGTAAAGGATCCCGCGCGCTTGCAGCGCGTCGGCGTGATCCGGGCGCTCGAGCTGATTGTTCGCGGCACCGGCGATCGCTTTGCACGCGAACTCCGGCAGAGTGTCGTCGGTTGCCACCGGGCCGAGCGCGCACGGCGAAAGGATGTCGCAGTCCGTCGAAAGCACCGCGCCGGGATGCACCGTCTCCGCGCCAAGCTCGCCGGCGAGCGCCGCCGCGCCGTCTTTATCGATGTCGCTCAACACGAGTGTTGCGCCGTCGTCTTTCAAGTGGCGTGCGAGCTGGCCACCGACTTTTCCGGTTCCTTGCACCACGATGCGCTTTCCACGAAGGGAAGGCGATCCCCACAGCTCCGTCGCCACGGCGCGCAGTCCGTGCAGGACGCCGTACGCCGTGACCACCGACGGATTCCCCGAGCCGTGCGAGGTCCCGGTGACGTACTTCGTGACCTCACCGATGGTGTCGAGATCCTCTGTCGTCGTGCCGACGTCCGCCGTCGTCACGTACCGGCCGTCGAGCGAGTCGACGACGCGGGCGTACGCCTGCAGAAGCTCCCGGGTCTTGTCCTTGCGTGGATCGGCGATCACGACCGCCTTGCCGCCGCCGAGATTCAAGCCCGCCGCCGACGCTTTGTACGCCATCGCCTTGGCCAGCCGCAGCACATCGGCCAGCGCCAGCTCCTCGGACGCGAACGGCCACATGCGCGTCCCGCCGAGCGCGGGACCGAGCGCAGTCGAATAGATCGCGATGATCGTCGTCAGGCCGACCGACGGATCGCGTGCCAGAACAACCTCTTCGTAGCCTTTCTGCGGTATCTGCTCGATGTTCATTCGTCCTCATTCAATCGGTCGATGAGCTGGCGCAGCCTGCCGAAGTGCATCCGGTCGAACGCAAATGCGAGGCGCGGCTTGTCGAGCGCGTCGTCGTCGCGAACCTCCTCCGGCGTCGGATCGGCCACCTCGATGGTGCCGCCGACGAAGATATCGGAGAACTCTTTCGACAGCTCGTGGATGCGATCGGCCGACGGTAGCCGCTGCAAACGCAAGACGAACTTGCCCCGCACGACGCGCTGGGAGTGATAATTCCGATAGAAACGCTCGATCTCGGCGACCGCTTCGTCGATGTGCGCCGCGCGTTTATACAGCTGCAAGTCGTCCGGCGAGACGTATCCGCGGTCGAGCAGCTCCGTGCGGACGAAATGATCGAAGCCCTGCCAGAAATGGCCCCCTTCGTGATCGAGAAGAACGATCGGGTGCAAATCGCTCTTGCCGGTTTGAATGAGGGTTAGCAACTCGAACGCTTCGTCGAGCGTGCCGAAACCGCCCGGCAGCAGCACGAACGCGTCGCCTTCTTTGATGAACATGAGCTTACGCGTGAAGAAATATTTGAAGTTGATCAGCTTGGGGTCGTCTGCGATGAACGGATTCGCTTTCGCTTCGAACGGCAAACGGATGTTCACGCCGAACGAGCGCGCCCCGCCGGCCCCTTCCTGTGCCGCTTCCATGATTCCCGGCCCCGCGCCGGTCACGACCATCCATCCCCGCTCGGCGATCGCACGCGAGAATTCCCGCGCCGCTTGGAATTCGGGATCGTCGGCGCACGTGCGCGCCGAGCCGAAGACGCTGACTTTGCGCTCGTTGCGGTACGGCGCGAACACGCGGAACGCGTAGCGCATCTCCTTCAAGGCAGAGTTCGCAATCTTGCGGTCCAGGCGGCTCGTCTCGTCCCGGGCAAGCCGGACGGCCGTCGTGATGATCTCGAAGACGAGATCCCGGTCCTTCTCCGCCACCTCGTCGACGAGGGCGTGGATGCGCGTGTCGAGGTCGACGTCTCCGGTCGAGTACGGGCGGCGTTTGCGAGGAGGCTTGGAGCTGTCCGGCGTCACCGCCCCATGGTAGCCCTGCCTGCAAGGGCCGGCTGCGCGGTTTCGCGGACTCTGGCGTGCGGGAGATCCTCGGACTAGCCTGAGGAGAGACGCCATGAGGTATATGGCGATCTACCTGCGGTTATGGTGATATAAGGAGAGCAGGCATTATCAGGGAAAGAGCCTAGAGTGTCTTTTATGTCCCTGAGGGAAGAAATCCTGTGACAAACTCTTCAGCCGGTCGTTTATCCGGCCGAAGACATAAAGAGGGCGAAGTACCGCTCGAAGGGACTAGTCCGGCACTAGGTACACGGACCAGAAGAAATGGCCTAAACGGGCCATAGCCCCGGAGGCGGCGCAGGAGCAGAATCAATAGGGACACATCAGACATACCGCGGCACGAGTCGGGACGCTGCGGAAGGCGAGAGGAGGAAAAGATATGAAGCGGGAACAGAACTCCGGTGAGACTCTTCTCACCCCCGCTGAGGTGGCCGCGCTCTTCCGCGTGGACCCCAAGACGGTGACGCGGTGGGCGAAGGCAGGCAAGCTGTCCTCGATCCGTACACTCGGTGGACATCGCCGTTACCGTGAGTCCGAGGTCATGAGCCTTCTCGAAGGCGTTGGCCAGGGACACCGCGGGTAAACAGACTTCAGCAAACGAGAAGGGCGCCGCAAGGCGCCCTTTTTGCATGGGCGCTGGGCCTCGCCGGGGTGCAGATCGCCCACTCGGCACGCGCCTTTTCGTGGTGCGTGCTGCGGCGGTTATCGGAGGACTGGTTTCACGAACGGGTGCGTACGACCGGGCATGCGTAACCCCAAGCCTTCGAAGGCTTCATCCATACATTTGGTTCGGATAGCTGATGCAAGGTGACTCCCGCCATAAGACCGCCGCCGCTCGGGCAAGGCCCTTCACACATATGCAGGACGTCCACGCCACGCTGGTAGTCCACGGCGTAGACGATGGAGGAATCTGTCGGGTGAAAGTAGGCGGCGGACGCCATCGCATCGGGGGCCCGCCACCAGCCCACTTCCTGAATCGAGTTCTTGTTGGTGACGTCGAGGAACCGAACGCCCTGTTGGTAGTGACCGATCGCTACCAACTCCTCGCTGCTACTCGCGTCATTTCTCCTGTAATCGAACCAGTGCGAGGAGCAGCTGTAACCGGCCGTAGCATCTTGGACTTGATACGAGTAATCCGGGTCCGAAAGGCGCCATGTGGAGACTGGAGTGATCGTCGCGCCGTCGAAGCTGTAGATCTCGAAGCGGCCCGATCCCTCGCAATTCGCATTCGGGTGAAAGTAGTCCTCTTCAGTGACGAACACGTAGTTGCCCGATTGGGGGCGAAGCGAGTTGTGAAGGATAAGCGTGTCTAGCCCTACCCCAGAGTTCGACGCGACCCTAACGGGATCCGTCGCACTACCTCCTTGCGCTGGATCGATCGAATAGACGCTCACGCCTCCCGATCCCGTCTCCCAAACCAGCCCGGAGGAATCCACATTGACGTCGTGAGTGATTCCGTTGTTTCGGAACGGTCCGCCGTTTGGATTGCTGGCTCCCGCCTCCGGCCGAAAGACCCCGGCCAGCGCCGGCTGAAACGAGGGGTCCGTTCCGTCTCCGAGGTCGACGATCCCGACGTAGCCAGACCGGGCTCCCGTCACGTATGCATACCTGCATTCCAGGATGCAGTTGGCTATGTGGCCGGGCTTTCCGGTTCCCCACGTCGCGCTGTTGTCTTGGAATTTGTAGGTCGCTCGAAGGCGTGGAGCAGTCGGGAGGGAGATATCGATTACGAACAAGGCGGCGCCGAAGCTTCCGTCGGCGGAGATCAAGAGCGTGTCGCCCGCCAGATCAACGTCCTCGTTTTCCCAATGAGGAAGGGCCAGATCGCCGACCACGACCGGGGTGAATGGGTCGGTCGCGTCGATGACGCTGAGCCCGCTTGTTGTACCCGTGACATAGAAAAACGTTCGGGTCACGCCGGCGACGGTCCTCGTTGAGAAGTGACCTCCGGCGGCCCCAAACGCCGACGCCCCTCGAAGGGGCACTTGCGCCACGAGCTCCACATTGCTCGACGAAAGATGGAGAACCTGGGTGAGCGGTGAAGCGATGGCGCTGCTTCCGATCACGAGGCAGACCGTCAGAACGCCGAGGACGCGCCGCATGAATGGGAGAGTTCCATCGTCACAGCACAGATTCCTGCCGGTGGGAGGAGAGTCCCAGCTGGTTTGTCAGTGGCCAGGGGCGGATTCGAACCACCGACACCGCGGTTTTCAGCCGCGTGCTCTGCCACCTGAGCTACCTGGCCGGGCGGAATCGCCAGGATATCAGGGTGCCCTAGGCGACCGCGTAGGAAACCAGAGGCCCGTGGACGCCGTTCAGCCAGTTGGCCACGGTCTGATGCGAGACGCTCAGCTCTGGCGCGATTTCGCGCAGTGAGAGGCCGGCAGCGGCCAGAGCGATGGCGCGCGCGCCTTGTTCGCGGCGCGAAGGTCATCGGCTTTGCGTGCGCGGGCGCGTTGCTCGAGGACGCGGATGTCACGCCGGTTCGGCAGCCTTATCCGCTGCGTCTTGAGGAAGCGAGCTGATCCCGCACGGCCTGGTCGTCGGCTCGCATGTGAGGAGCGACACAGCGCGACCGAGTTGTCCACCTAGTTGTCGCCGGAAAACCAAAACGGATTCAGATGATGCACGTCGAGCGCCCGGCCGTTTTTCTCGGCCGACTTCCCACAAAATGCTTGCAGACGCCATCACGGGCTCGAACGTCTGCTTTGATCTTCCTCCAGCTCGGCCCGTATGACAGGACGTGCCCGCCGCGCCAGCGAGGATTTGTCTCTCCCCATTGATGTTTTCCCGCTGTCGCAACTTGCGAGCAAAGGCGGGAACACGGTCCGATACGACAACACTTTCCGTAGTGATATGACTACTCTGCGGGCGTGAGGGGACTTGAACCCCCGACCTTCACCTTGACAGGGTGACGAGCACTCCAGACTGCTCCACACGCCCTCGCGAAGACGACTCAGGATATCAGACGGCTATCGGTGCGCTTCTGCCGAATTTTGGCCCGCAAGCGACGCTATTCTCGCCTCGTGGCCCCGGACGTGCGACGCATCCTCATCTCCCAAGGCCTGCGCGCGTTCGTGTACGGGTTCGGCTCGGTCCTGCTCGGCGCGTCGCTGAAGGAGCGCGGCTGGCCGAGCTCCGAAGTCGGGATCCTTCTCGCCGCGATCGTCGCCGGCACCGCACTGATGTCGATCCTCGTCGGTCTTTTCGGTGACCGCATCGGACGCCGCCGCTTCTACGGGTTCCTCTACCTCGGCCTTGCGGGCACCGGCGTCGCGTTCGGAACAAGCTCGACCCTCTGGGTTCTCGTGCTCGTCGCGTTGTTCGGAACGCTCAGCACCGAAGTGAACGACTCCGGCCCGTTCACAAGCCTCGAGCAGGCGATGCTTCCGAGCGGCCTTGAATCAAGAGAACGCACGCGCGTTTTCGGTCGCTACAACATCGTCGCGGTCACGGTCGGATCGCTCGGGGCACTCGCCACCGGGGGGCCGCACCTCGCCCGTCATATCTGGCCCGGCGTCCCGAATGATCAGCGCTTCTTCCTAGTCTTCATTCCAGTCGGCATCGCGGGTTTTGTGCTCGCGAAGCGACTCACGAACTCAGTCGAAGAAGGCCGGCCGCTCCATGTGACGAAACAACCTCGATTGCAAAGATCGAAACCAAGCGTGATCCGGCTCGCCGCCCTCTTCGCAACGGATTCCTTCGGCGGCGGTTTCGTTGTTCAAAGCTTCATCGCGTACTGGTTCAGCGCGAAATTTGGCGTGAAGCTCGAAATCCTCGGCGTGATGTTTTTCATCGTGGGCTTGCTTCAGGCCGGATCGTTCATCGTCGCAACACGGCTGGCGGAGAGATTCGGCTTGTTGAACGTCATGATCTTCACGCATTTGCCGAGCAATGTTTTCCTCGCGGCGATTCCGCTCGCGCCCACTTTCCCGGGAGCGCTGGCGCTTCTGTTTGCGCGGTTTTCACTCAGCCAGATGGACGTGCCGACTCGCCAGGCGTATGTCGTGTCGCTCGTCGACGCGAACGAACGCACGGCTGCAAGTGCGTTCACGAATACGGCTCGCTACGCGGTGAGACCGTTTGGTCCTGCACTGGCCGGCGCTTCGCAAAAGATCGCATTCGGCATGCCGTTTTTCATTGCCGGTGGCGTGAAGGTGATATACGACGCGGTGCTGTGGGCGTGGTTCCGCCACGTGCCGCTGGCGGAGGAGGCGACTAGTCGTCCTCGTCGATGACGTCGAGCGTTCGTAGAAGGGACGCCAGTTCCGAAACACGCTCGGTTTTCGAAAGCAGCTCCTCCGGCGGGTCCGACAAGGCGTCGTTCACCGCATCGACGAGCGCAGTGAGGTCAAAGGGCTTGACCAAATGCGATCTGGCGCCCTCGTCGCGGCTTCGTTGAATGGACTCGTCGTCGGACAGCGCCGAGATGATGACGACGCGAGTCCGGCTTCGCAGGCCGCAGGCGCGCAGCTCCTCGAGGAATCGCCAGCCGTCCATCTCCGGCATCATCAAGTCGAGGAGGATGACGTCGGGCACGCAGTCCGCGACGAGAGCTAACGCCTGCCGCCCGTTGTCGGCTTCGTGGACGTTGTGGCCTTCGGCCTGAAGAACCATGGAGATCATCAGCCGAAGAGAAGGCTCGTCGTCCACGATGAGAATATTCGCCATGCGTCTCGCCTCCCGGGCCAGAAAGCAAAAAACCGAGTGCGTCCCGCCCTCGGTTGAACCGGCGCCGCAGCGCCGCGTGCGCTACCTGCAATATCGACGGACGGTTGAAGACTCTTTAAGCGAGGCGAGCGGTTCGTTGCGTTTGAGTAGGATGTCCCAATGAGTTCCGACGAGGTGCGAGAATTCCTCGCCACGAACAGCCGGGCGGTGCTCGCGACCCGGGGCGCGGACGGCAGCATTCAGATGTCGCCGGTCAATGCCGGCGTCGATGGCGACGGTCTCGTCATCATCAGCTCTCGCGAAGACACGGCGAAGGTGAAGAACCTCAAGCGCGATCCTGAGGCGTTTCTCACCGCCATGAACGACGATTTCTACGGCCCGTGGGCGCGGGTCGAAGGCACGGCGGAGATTCTTTCGCTCCCGGAAGCAATGGAGCCTCTCGTCGACTATTACCGGCGACTCGCGGGCGAGCATCCCGACTGGGACGATTATCGACGCGCGATGGTGCGCGACCGCCGGGCTCTCATTCGAATGACCATCCAGCGCGGCAACGTTTTCAACCGCTGATCTGCCCCTGTCTCAACCCCTTCCACGCCCATCGCGGCTCCCCGTGAGGGCGATTCGCGGAAGGAATCGCCCCTTTTGCGTCGAACTTCCCTCGGACGGGTCGCGTTCTCTTTCTTTGGAGGATTCCTCATGCGGGCGATTTCACGACGATCTTTTCGAGGCAAGCGCGGGCTGACGCTCGGCTTGGCGCTTCTGATTGGCGGATTGCTCATGCCTGTCGCAGGACATGCGGCGCCGGCGAAGTTCTACGTCGGCGTGGGCGAGCGCGACATCAGTCCGACGGCGTCGGAGATCGCGACCGACAACTTCTTCCTTGGCGGATACGGCTTCGGCTCGGGGCGTATCGGCACGCAGGATCACTACGTGACCGATCCCACCGGCGTTACCGAAGACGCTATCGAGGCGCGAACGGCGGTCGGTGTCATGGGCAAGAACGACGACGGGACCGACCTCGTGCCGAACAATCCGTTCGCGCCGTGGGTTCGGGCGTTCGCGATCAGCGACGGGACACACACGATCGTGCTCGCGGACTTCGACAACCAGGGGACGTTCGCGTCGTACAAGCCCAACTACAGCACCGGTGCGCTTCGCCCCTTTGCGATCGACGACATTCGCGCCGCCGCAGCCGCGGCGCGTCCCGAGCTCGACGCGCGTTCGATCGTGCTTTCCTCGGATCACTCACACGCAGGTCAGGATCTCACCGGCGTGTGGGGGTTCGTGCCGGATGCGTATCTGGCGCGAGTCAAGACGCTCGCGGTGGACGCGATCCTCGAAGCGTACGACTCTATGCAGCCGGCCGTACTCAAGGAGTCTTCGATCGAGACGCCGCAAGCGTGCGGCCCCGATGCCGGATCGCCGACGCGGGTCTTCAACAACCAATTCTGTGGCGGCAGCGTTGTCGGCGCCGTCGATCCAAATCGTGATCACGCGAACGACTACATCGATGCGCAGGTTCGTGTTCTGCGTGCGTTCCCGTACGACACCCCGAACGGCACGCCGTTTGCAATCTTGGTGAACGCGGCGATTCACGCAACCGTCGGCGGCGGCGGAAACCGCTTCGTCTCGAGTGACTGGGTCAGCACGATGTCGAGCTACCTCGAGCGCGACAACCCCGGCGCAAAAGCGGTGACGATCGTCGGAGACGTTGGTCGCACGCAACCGAATCGCGACTCGTGCAATCCGGCCAATCCCACGACGTTCATCGAGCCGCTGACTGGAGAAGCGGTTCCATACGACAAGGACCGGCGGGCCAATGACTCGTGCAACATCTCGCAGTTCGCTCGCCGCGTGCAGGCATGGGTCAACAAGGCCGTCGCGGACAGTGAGCAGCCGGTTATCGCGACGGGGGTCGATTATCGCGAGCTATTCATCCGTGACCCGTCCGACTCGGCGATCCTCTTCGGTGCGAACTACGCGCTCGACGCGGCGGGCATTCCGATCGTGCGCGGCATCACTCCGCCGTACCTCAACGGAACCGTTCTCGGAACATGGGTCGGCGCATACAAGGTCGGCGACATCCTGATGGTGTCGGCGCCGGGTGAGGCATATCCCTCGATCCGCCTGGGCGTCATCAACGCAGTGAGTACGACCAAGCCGGTGTGGATCTTTGGTCTCGCTAACGATCAGCTCGGGTATTTTATTGCGCCCACACCCGACGCGTATCCCGAACCGATCCGTCAGTCCGCGCTGGACGGTGATCCGCAGGAGCCTATCCGGACCGACCCCGTTCAGCAGGACACTACGACGTGGCAAGACGCCGTCCAGCAGTGGCTCGAGGATCCGAATGAGGACGTGCCGATCGTGCAATGGGACACATCGATCGAGGACTGGGTAGCCGACCCGAGTGAAAACCTACCGATCCTGCAGTGGGGCGCAGATCCTGTTGGCAATGACAACTTCTTCTTCAACGTGTCGCAAACAATCGGCGATCATGTGATGTGCACGATGATCAAGGGCGCCTTGCAGCTCGGTTTCGGAACGACGCTCGACGTCGCAACGGCAGCGCCGAAGTGCGCTCCGTGGTCGGCGGAAGTGAACGAGTCCGGCCCGGGCGACCCAACCTGGAGTCCTCTGTAAGTCAAGCAATAGACTCGCGCCCGTGAAGGGCGCGAGTTTTGCTTTGGGTGATGGCAGCGCCGTGTCTGGGGTGAGGCATAACGCCGAAGACGCCGTCGCCGACCTGGTGATCGCGCACGGCGCCGGTGGCAGCATCGCGACGCCGCAGCTCGTACGCATCGCCGACGCGGTCGCAACGCGAGGCGTCACCGTGACCCGCTTCAATTTTCCTTATGCCGAGCGCGGGCGAAAGTCGCCCGGCTCACCAAAGGAAGCGATCGCCTGCTACCGCTCCGTCGCCGAAGCGGTGGCGGCGCCTGGGCGGCGCCTGTTCATCGGCGGCAAGTCGTACGGCGGGCGCATGGCGTCGCATCTTGCGGCAGAAGGCTTCCAAACGGACGGGCTGGTCTTCTTCGGCTACCCGCTCCATGCGCCGGGCAAGACCGACCGGTTGCGCGACGAGCACCTCGGCTCGATCGACGCGCCGATGCTGTTCATCGAAGGAACACGAGACGCGTTTGCCCGCGTGGATCTCATCGAAAAGACCGTTGCATCACTACCGCGCGCGACGATCCACCTGATCGACGGCGCCGATCACTCGTTCGCGGTCCCCGGCCGAAAATCCGTGGACGTCGTCGAAGAGCTCGCGGCAGTAGCGAGCGGTTGGATTACGTCTCTGTAGCCCAGGGCAGCGACACGGTGAACGTGGAGCCTGCGCCCGGCTTGCTCGTGACCGTAATGTGTCCGCCCTGTGCTTCGACGATGTTTTTGCTGATGAAGAGACCGAGCCCCGTGCCTTTTACGTTTTCATAGCCGGGCTTCGGTACGCGAGCGAATCGATCGAACAGATGCGCAAAGAATTCCTCGGGTATGCCGATGCCGTGATCGGTGATTGCAATGTCGACGCGATCGACCTTCGTCTTGGCATCGAGCGTGATCGGGCTTTCCTCGTCCGAGTATCGGCATGCATTCTCCAGCAAGTTCGCGATGACTTGTCGCACGCGATCGGGGTCGCCTATGACGGTCGGGAGCCTCGTGTCGATGTGCAACGAAATCCTGCGCGTCGGATAGACCGCCTGCGTTTCCGTCACAACGTCGCGGACTACTTGATCCACGTCGTATTGCATCCGGGCGTATGAGAAGTCACCCGATTCCATCCTGACGACGGCCTGCAAATCCTCGACGAGCTTCGCCATCCGGTCGGCCTGACGCACAATTGCGTCGGAAAAACGGCGTTGTTCTTCCGGGCTCACACTGTCGGGCTTGTCGCGCATCAAAGACGCGAGTCCGCGGATGGACGCGAGTGGATTCCGCAACTCGTGCGACACGACGGAGATGAACGAGGAGCGTGACCGTGATTCGGCAGCGCTCGCCATCGCCGCGCCCAGAAGCGGCGTTAAAAGCTGCAATGTCCGGACGTCACGGTCAGAAAACGCGTCCGGTTTGGAGGACATCGCCACGAGCATCCCGCCGAGACGGCCTCGGTGTGGCACCGGCAGCCTGATCAGAGATCGGCGCTCACCGTCTCCGACGTAAATGAGGCCCGCCCTCGCCGCGTCGCGGCTTTCAGCGCCGATTTTCTCTCGAGCGCCCACGGCCGCTGCGGCAGAGCCGTGTGCGGCGTGCGTGACCAATTCGTCGCCGTCCACAAGCCCGAGGGTGGCGCCCTCGGCCGCGGTGAGCTCGGTAGCGGCCTCGACGATGAGGGTCATCGCCCTGTTGAGGTCGCTTCCGGCACGCGCTACTTTCTCCGTGGCCTCGAGGACGGCTTCGACCGCCGCGATGGCGGAAGCCGACGACGTTTGCATGTCGCGGGTTGCGTCATCCGATCTATCTTGTGGCATAGTGCAAATGTACTACCGCAGTGAGTAGAGGCCTCGGCAGCACTCCGGCAGGATACGAGACTATGGACGACGCGAAGATCAAGGTGCTGGTGGTCGACGATCACCAGATGTTCGCTGAGGGCCTCATCAAGGCTCTCAGCGACGAGGATGACGTCATCGTCGTCGGCTCAGCCGGGTCGGTCGCCGGCGCGCGAGCCGCCGCGAATACGCATACGCCGGACGTCATCCTGATGGATTACGAGCTGTCGGATGGGGACGGAGCGCAGGCAACGCAATTCATCAAAGAGGAGCTCCCTAATACCAAAGTCGTGATGCTGACCTCGTTCACCGACGAATCCGTCTTGGTGTCCGCGATCGAGGCAGGCTGCTCGGGGTTCGTCACAAAGCACAAGGCAGTCGAAGAGGTGGCGGCAGCCGTCCGCGCGGCCTATGAAGGAGAAGCGCTCATTTCCCCGTCGATGCTCGCCCGGCTCCTCCCGAAGCTTCGCAGGAGCTCGCGGGGGCTCGGATCGGATCTCACTCCGCGCGAGCTCGAAGTCCTGAAGCTTCTGGCGGAAGGACTAGCGAACACCGCGATAGCCGAACGATTGGTGATCAGTCTGCACACCGTCCGCAATCACGTCCAAAGCATCATCATGAAGCTGCAGGCGCATTCGAAATTGGAGGCGGTCACGATCGCTGTGCGTGAGGGCGTCATCCAATATCCGCAAACCTCGCCACGTCCCTGATATTTCTGCACTAGGCCACCTAGTGCGGTGTGCTCTGGCCGACCACCGGCCGCCGTGCGTCAATGGGGAGGGCAACAATTGCCCGCGGGAGATCACCATGCCAAACATCAGCGAGCGAATTTCGCTCGAGTGCGAGACCATCGACGTCGCCGAAATCGTCACGCACCGGCCGTCCGATTGGATGCTCCCGTTCTTTCGGATTGCTTCAGAGGAAGGTGACCAAATCGGGGTGGGCCTGCGCTCGGCGATGCGGAGCACGCTGGTGAAGGCGAGCAGCCCGAAGAACGTGCATGTCGAAATTGGAGAGCCGCGACAGGTCGTCGGCGGAGCGATCGAGGTGCCGTTCCGGTGGCGCGCGACGGGATATCAATCCCTGTTTTCGATGTTCGACGGGCGGCTGGTCGTTTGGGCGTCCGCGCGTCGCAAGACGCAGTTGGCCGTCGAGGGCGTCTCCGACGTTCCCGCCGAAATTACGGACGACGTGCTCGGCGCGACTGCAGCGATGCGAGCAACCGAAGCCGCGGCGCGCAGCTTGCTGAGCAAGCTCAAGGTCGCTCTCGAAGAGCTCCTTCGCACGCAACGCCGATAGTCCCATTTCGCATAGCGCAAACATCCCCTCCAAAGATGGCGCGTCTGGCTCTTTCACCATCTCTGGATTCAGCCGTTAATAGGGGCACACCCGTGACAACTGAATTCGCAAGCGGGAGCTGCGAGCACCAAAAGCTAAGACCTGCGGGGGAGGGACCACGAAAAATGGTTCCGAGGAAATGGCCTCCGAGTGGAGGCCATTTCCTCAGCAACAAAGCAAACAACGAGGTTCGTTCGGCGAGAGGACGAAAAACATGGACCGCGCTGCAAAGGGAAAGGCGCTCGGAAAGCGCGCGCTCTGGGGCCGAGTCGGTTACGTCGGTGAAGCCTTTGCCGCCGCTGACGGAACGTATCCAGGCGTGAACATTTCCCCACTCAACTTCGTAACGAAGCAAGACGCCGGCTCGGCCCCGATGGCGCACGCGCACCCGGCGGCCTACGGCAATCTCATCCCTCTCGTGCTCGCCGCCATGTGGGAGACTTCGTTTGCCAAAGAGTCCGGCAAGCCGCTTTCCACCTGGAGCAACTGATGGGATCCATCGTGTTGTTTTTCGCGCAGATCATCGCGCGCAGGCGCGCTCACTCGCGCTGAATCGTCTCGCAACAACGCTGCGGCGCTCACTGGGCGGGAGTGCCGCAGTTTTTTTTGCGATCACGCACGTGAGCCCAAGCGCCTCTGAGAAGGGATTGCTCGCCGCGGAGGAGAAACCTCTGCGGTATGAAAGCGACCAGGGCGCTCGCTGCCGTTCTCCTGACGGTGTGCGTCTTCACGCCTGCGCTTTCCCCCGCCGCCGCCGGCTGCGGCGAATCGGTCGGCGGCAGCGTCGCCGGTCAAGGCTATTCGTACTGCGGATACCGGTGGCCGCTAGCCAAGCTGCCCGTTCCGCTACTCCTCAATACCGCCGGCGCCGAGCCGAGCGTTGCGGATTTCAGGTCGGCAGCGGCCAACGCCGCCCTGGAATGGGATGTTCACGCCGGGGCCGCGGGGACT
Source organism: Actinomycetota bacterium (assembly GCA_020201525.1). Taxonomy (GTDB): domain Bacteria; phylum Actinomycetota; class AC-67; order AC-67; family AC-67; genus JAIVGO01. Next base: position 20,804 of record JAIVGO010000005.1, read on the forward strand.
CGCGCTCGCTCGTCCGCATGTCAGACGGCAAGAGTGATGTGCCTCGCCGGGACCACGACGGCCGGTGAGAACGCCGCCGATGGTGTGAGCGTCGTCGCGTGGCAGAACCTCGGAGGGTGCACCGGTGCGGGCGCCGTTATCGGTCAAGTGGTGGTCACGTCGAACCCGTCGAAGGTAATCACGGACGCCGATGTGCGTCTCAACACGTCCTGCACCTGGTTCTTCAATCCGCTCACGAACGGGCAGCCGGTCACAGGGGCGGCGTTCGGCTTTCTCGGTGGTATCTGTCCGAGCGACCTATGCACCTACGTTCACGACGTCCAGACCATTTTGACGCACGAGCTCGGTCACGTTCTAGGGCTCGAGGATCTGAATCCCAACGTCAATCAGTGCTTCGCAGCGGATCTCGCCGACGCAGACGCGTATCACCAAGTCATGTACGCGTGCTATTACCCGCCGAGTGTCCGCCGGGTGCTTCGGGAAGGCGACATCGCCGGTCTGCAGCGTGTCCTTGCCGATTCCATCCTGACCTCATAGCGCCGTATGCTCCGGCGCGCTCGATGAAACTCTGATCGAGGATTGCGTGTTGTAGTGAGTGTGATCCAACAGCGTCTGGCCGAAGATCTCGAAAGCTCTTTCGTGGAGGTCGTCCGCGCGTACCAGGACGCGGTGTTCAGCATCGTGCTCGGAATCGTCGGGAACCGCGAAGACGCGGAAGAGGTCACGCAGGACGCTTTGGTGCGTGCGTTCAAGGCACTGCGCGGCTACGAGCGGCAAAGAATTTTCGAATTGCGGTTGCGTCCGTGGCTCGTCCAAATCGCGGTCAATCTTGCGCGAAACCGGCTTAGGCGTCGACGACCGACGGTCGTTTCGCTCGATGACGTGGTGCACGAGCCAGTTTCCACCCAGTTTGAGCCGCACGACCACGCAGAGCGCAGGGAAGAGAAAGGCGAGCTCGCGAAAATGCTCGCCGAGTTGCCGGTTGGATACCGCGTCGCGGTTGTTCTCCGGCATGTCGAAGGATTGACGTACGAGGAAATCTCCGAAGTTCTCCACAAGCCCGTCGGTACGGTGAAGGTGCACGTCCATCGCGGGCTGATCGCGCTCCAACGGCTTGTCGAATCCGATGAAAGAGAGGTGCTGGTGCGATGACTCCTACGACGGCAGAGCTCGAAATCCGGCTGCAAACGTTGCACGAGCCTGCGCCGGATGCCGTCTTGTTCGACGTGCTGATCGGGTCCGGCATCGCCGACGCGTTCGTGCGAGCAACATCGCCGGCCGGCGAGCTGTATATCGCCGCGAGCGCTCACGGCGTGACGTGTGTTCGGAGCGCCGGCGACGATGAGAACTTCCGCCGGGCGTACCGAGCTCGCTTCGGGCGAGATGTGTATTCGACGAGCCGGCTCCAGTTCCATCTGCGATCGCTCGCCGGAGGATTGATCAAAGAACCGTCACGCGGCATGGTGTTCGATCTGCGCTCGTGCTCGGAGTTCGAACGTGACGTACTGCTGAAAGCGCTCGAGATTCCGGCAGGCGAGGTTCGTCCGTACGGCTGGATCGCGCGCGAGATCGGAAATCCGAACGCGGTTCGTGCCGTCGGCACGGCACTCGGGCACAATCCGATTCCTGTGCTGATTCCGTGTCATCGTGTTGTGCGGTCCGACGGGCTCATCGGTCAATACTCGCTCGGGGGGCCCGCACGAAAACGCGCAATGCTGCAATCCGAGGGGCTAGACCCGGATGTGCTGGAAAACGTCGCGCGCAGAGGAATCCGGTTCGTCGGAAGCGACACGACGGGAATTTACTGTTTCCCGACGTGCCGCAACGCGAAGCGCATCACACCCAGCCACCGGGTCGAGATGCGCAGCGCAGCCGACGCGTCGGCCCGAGGCTATCGGCCCTGTCTCGTCTGCCGTCCCGCCGGCGTGGCGTAGATCAGCGAGCCGGATTCCAAAAAGTGAACATCTTCCTGGCGTCGATGCGGGCATACTGCGCGCCCGCGCCCCAGTCGGACCAGCCTGTCCCGTAGATGTCGCCGCAATAGTCCCGGAAGCCTGCCGTCTCGGAGCTCGCAAGATCGACGATTCGTGCCGTCCCGTGCACGATCACCGCCAACTCTTCGCCGCGCGTGTGCGACGCACTCACGGCGGGGTTGTTCCGTATGTGCCGAAAGCGTATGGACTCCGGCGAGGATCCAAACCAAAACTGGCCGCGATAGAACAAGCCGTCGACCGGGGCCACGCGGGGCTCCGACTGCGCGTTCACCGTGGCGAGATCGAGCACGCGAACGCCACCGAGAAGCTCGGGAAGTCGTTCGGCGCGAAGTACGCGGTCGGGAGTGAAGATGCTGCGCAGGTGTGTGCCTGCGGATGCGTAGCTCGCGTCGAGGAGCCGCTGCAGGCGGGCGACGTCTTCCGGCATCTCGTGCATCGCCGAGCACTATAAGACACCGCCGGGGACGCCTCGTATGCTGGCGATCGTGAATCGCATCGGGGACTACGCGCTCATCGGAGACTGTCATTCGGCCGCGCTCGTCGGCAAAGATGGGGCGATCGATTGGGCGTGTTTTCCCCGCTTCGACTCCCCGGCCGCCTTCGCAAAGATCCTAGACGAGGCGCGCGGCGGCTCGTTTTCCGTGACGGCCGTCGGGACGCGGGAAGTGCGCCGCGCGTATCTCGAGGGGACGAACGTCCTTGAAACGAGATTCACATGCGAAACCGGGGAGCTCGAAGTGGTCGATTGCATGCCGATCGAACGATCCGATCCCGCGGATACCCGAGCGGTTCGGTCGCACGCTTCGATCATGCGCCGAATTCGATGTGTCGCAGGCGACGTTGATGTTGCCGTCGCCGTAGCGCCGCGGTTTGAATACGGATCGTTCGTTCCACGCTTTCGTCTTACCGCTCCAACGGCTGCCGAAATCGTCGGGGGTGCCGATGCCATGTATGTGCACTCGACGCACCCGCTCGCGGCGACGGAGTCTGCAATCGAAGGTCGCTGGCGCATGCACGCGGGCGAGGAAGCGTGGATCGATTCCGTGTGGCGTCCATCCCACGATCCGAAGATCCAGCACGGAGACCCACTGCGTTACCGCGTCGAAGGCGCGCGTCGCTTGAATGCCACGGTCGATTTCTGGCGTACGTGGATCGCGCGCTGCGGGTACGAGGGAGAGTACCTGGCCGCCGTCCAACGATCGGCTTTGGCATTGAAAGCGCTGACGTACGCTCCGAGCGGCGCCGTCATCGCTGCGCCGACGACGTCGTTGCCCGAGCACATCGGTGGCGGCCGAAATTGGGACTACCGATACACGTGGATCCGCGATGCAACCCTGACGCTTACCGCTCTCTTCGTCCTCGGATATACGGAAGAAGCCGACGCCTTCAAGCAGTGGCTGGAACGAACAGGGGCCGGCCGTCCTCAGGACCTCCAAATCATGTTCGGCATCGGCGGTGAGCGATCCCTTCCGGAATTCGAGGTGCTCCATTTGGCCGGACATCGCGCGTCGGCTCCCGTGCGTGTCGGTAACGGGGCAGTGAAACAAATGCAGCTCGATTCGTACGGACAGATTCTCGAGGCCGCTTGGCTGTACGGTAAGGCCGGCGGCGAGCTCACGCCGGACAACTGGCAATTCATCCTCGGCCTCGCCGACATCGTTTGCGAGCGCTGGCGCAAACCCGATCAAGGTATCTGGGAGATCCGCGACGAGCCTCGGCACTTCGTTCACTCGAAGCTGAATTGCTGGATCGCGCTCGATCGAGCGGTGCGCATTGCAACTGCGCGCGGCGAGCCCGATGTGGCAGAGGGTTGGGCTCGGGAGCGGGACGAGATTCGCGAATTTCTCCTGACGAAAGCCGCCCCCGACGGATGGTTCCACCAAGCCGTCGATTTCCCGGTTGCCGACGCATCGACGTTGCTCGTTTCGGCGAGCGGCTTTCTGCCGACGAACGATGCGCTCGTGCTGAAGACGCTCGAACAAGTGCGCGCCACACTTGAAAAGGACGGCCTTATGTATCGGTACCGTGCCGACGATGGTCTCGAAGGCGGCGAGGGTGCATTCCTTTTGTGTTCGTTCTGGCTACTCGACTGCTTGATCTTCGCCGGGCGGATTGAGGAATCGCATGCGTTGCTCCAGAGGTTGCTCGGCTTTGCCAATGATGTGGGATTGTTTGCCGAGGAGGTCGATCCGTCGAACGGGGAGCTGCTCGGGAACTTTCCGCAAGCCTTTTCGCACATGGCTCTCGTGACGTCGTGCGCGCACCTCGCCGCTGCGAAGCGCGGCGAGATCCCCGACGGCGCGGTCGACTACGCGGAATTCGCTTTAGAGCGGCTCCTCACGAGGATACAACGGGCGCAATGAACGGAACGTTCTACTTCAAGCGGCCGCGAAGCGCTGCGATCGAAAGGCCCATCGTGATCGGCGCCATGATGAGCACCGCGAGGACACCTTTCGCGATTCTGGTCGCGTCGAAGCCGTACGCACTGAACGAGCGCATCCCTTCGAGGATGTAGGTAATCGGGTTATAGCCGACAGCAACTTTCAGCCACCCCGTCATCGCTTCGCGCGGCGCGAACGACGTCGTCAAGAAAAGCAGCGGAAACAGAAAGACTATGCTGCCTTGCACGGCCTGGGCATTTGCGGTCTTGATTGCGACCGCCATCGCGATTCCGGCGAAGACGAGGCCCCACAGGGACGCCAGGAAGACCATCGGCAGGATGCCAGCGATTCCGGTTGCGAAATGGAGGCCGGTCGCCAGCGCGATTGCCGTCACGATCAAGCTGCGGAACAGGACGCCCGCGAAGTTTGCTCCCACCGTCCCGATCAGGACGGCGAGACGATTGGCCGGGCACAGCATCAGCTTGTCGAAATAGCCACGCTCGATGTCGGTCACCATGTTGAACCCGGCGCCTTCATTGGAAACCGAGAACAGGATCGCGACCGGGAGCACGAACGCCTTGTAGTCGGTGACTTGGCCCGAACGCTCCGCGAGGCGCTGGAGGGAGCCCGACTGAACGAAGAAGAAGAACAACGGGATGAAGAATGACGGGATGAAGGCCGCCGGTGTGCGAATCAAGTTTCTGATCTCACGCATCGCAACGTAGTACGTCGCGCGGAAAAACTCGGTCTCACGCCGGTACGTGCGCGCGTGGGGGGCGAGCGCCACACTCATGAGGCCTCCTTGCGGCCGCGCTTCTTTCCGTCGGTTTCGGCTTGCTGTTGCTCGGCCCCTTCCAGCCGGGACCCGGTCGCGCGAAGGAAAACCTCGTCGAGCGTCGGCGACGACAGCTTGACGCTTCCGACCGTCACGTCCACCTCGTGAAGCAAGCGAACGGCACTCGCGATTGCGCTCGAGCCGCCGGTAACGAACAGCGTGAGCTCCTTGGTGTCCGACTGAATCTCTTTCAGTCCGGGAAGACGCGTCAACGCTTCTTTTGCGACGTCCATGCTTTCCTCCGGTACGGCGAGCGTGAGGATGTCGGCCGCGATTTCGGATTTGAGCTCTGTAGGAGACCCGAGGGCTACGATCCGCCCGTGATCGATGATCGCCACGCGCTCTGCGAGCCGGTCGGCTTCCTCGAGGTATTGCGTCGTCAAGAAGACGGTGATGCCCTCTTCGCGGTTGAGCCGCGCGACTTCTTCCCAGATCGCGTGACGGCTTGCGGGATCGAGACCCGTTGTGGGCTCGTCGAGGAACAGCAGCTTCGGTCCGTGAATCAGCGCGCCGGCCAGGTCCAGGCGGCGACGCATCCCACCCGAATACGTTCCCAGCCTGCGGTCGGCGGCGTCCGACAGGCCGACGAGATCGAGCATGGCCGCTGCTCGCTTGTGCGGTTGGCCGCCGCGGAGCCCCTGCAGCCGTGCGAGAAGGACGAGCATCTCGCGCCCCGTTGCCAGCGTGTCGAGGCCGGCTTCTTGAAGCGCGACGCCGATCGAAAGCCGGACTTCGTGCGGATGCGTGACGATGTCGAACCCGGCAACCCGCGCGGTCCCCGCCGTCGGGCGTAGCAGCGTCGTCAAAATCTTCGTCGTCGTCGACTTTCCCGCGCCGTTCGGCCCAAGGAAGCCGAACATTTCGCCTTCGGAGACGATGAGATCGATCCCGGCGACGGCCTCGACATTTCCGAAAACTTTTTTTAGGCCCTCGACTTCGATTGCATACATATGGCCGGGGATTCTGTCATACCGCGCCGCGGCTCGCGCGAAGTACTTAGGGAGGTCCCCCGTCGACTGCCAGAATTGCACCTGTTGTGTAAGTCGAGGCGTCGCTCGCGAGGTACAACGCGGCGCCGACGATCTCATTCGGCTGCCCGGCCCGTCCGAGCGCAAAGGTTTTCAAGCGTTCGCCGGCAACACCCATGTTCCACGCTTTGGAGATGTCCGTCAGAAAGGGGCCGGCTTGGATGCAGTTCACGCGAACACTCGGGCCGAACGCATGAGCGAATCCAACGGTGATCGCATTGAGGCCTGCCTTGGCTGCCGCGTACGGCACGATATCGGGGCGAGGGCGCGCCGCCGCGCCACTCGAAATGTTGATGATCGACCCGCCGTTGCCTTCCGCCATACGGGAGCCGATCAGCGTGGTCAGATGGAAGGGACCCTTGAGATTCACGGCGAGGACCTTGTCGTAAAGATCTTCGGAGACGTCTATGAGCTTGTCGTACAGCGGCGACATGCCGGCGTTGTTGACGAGGATGTCCACGCGTCCGAACTCCCGATACGCCGCGTCGACAAGTCCGTCTAGCTCATCCCATTTGCCGACGTGACACGCGTATGCCAGCGCGCGCCGCCCCGTCGTCGCCTCAACTTCGCCGGCGAGTGCTGCGCATGCGTCCAACTTTCTGCTCGTGATGATGACGTCGGCGCCTGCGTGCGCGAACGCCAGAACCATCTCGCGTCCGAGCCCACGGCTGCCGCCTGTGACGAGCGCCACCCGGTCGGTCAGCCGAAATTGCTCGAATACTTTCACGACGTGCGTCTCCTCAATCGAGATAATCCACAGCTTGCCGAAGGAGCTCCGCAACGGCTGCACTTGCCGGAGCGCCGGGATCTTTCTTCCGCGCGTTCTTCACGATGAGCGCCGACGCGGCGGCTTGCTTGTAGCGCACGAGTGCACCGAACCATTTCATGTCGGGGAGATGCCTCCCGGCCGCCTTGGCGTACGCGTGGTGAAGGTGCTTGACGGCCGGCATCCCGCTGTCGGTGCGAATACACCGCGGATGTAGGGGATCGGCAAGCAGCAAGAACCATGCCACGTCGATCCGCGGATCGCCGACCGACCAGATCTCCCAGTCGATGACTGCTTCGATCCGATCCCCGACGCACAGCATGTTCCCCAAACGCCAGTCACCGTGCACGATCGAAGCCGGCATTTCATCGGGAACCGCCTTCTGCAGGCGCGACAAACATTCGTCCGCGCCGTCGCGTACGTCGTCGTCGACCGTCGAAAACGCTTTCGCCCAGCGCTCGAGCTCGGTGTCCAAGCTCAGAGCATCCTCATCGACTCCTTGCGCATCTTCGGCATGCAGTGCGGAAAGCATCGCCGCCGCCGCCAGCGCGCGGTTGGCGATCTCCTCACGTGTGGCGGTTGTTTCGGATCGACTTAGCAGGGGCTCGTACGATTCGCCTTCGGCCATCGACATCACGAAAAGAGGCGGATCTCCGGCATCGGTTCCGAGGACCCGGGGGACTTTCACGGCGGAAGACGCGAGAACGTCGAGAATTCGCGCTTGCCGCAGCACGTCGCGATTGCGAACCGGCGGTAACCCAGGGGGCGCGACTTTCACAACGACACGGTTTCCTGCCGAGGTGACGGCCGAATAGGTGAGGCTCGAATGTCCACCTGCCAAGGGACGGACGTCGGACACTTTCGTCCCCGGCGATCGCGCGCCGACCGCCGCCGAAGCGCGGCGAGCCATCTCGATAACGTCGATCGTCATAAGTTCCCAGCGAGTTCCTCGAGTGCCGTCGCGAAGCGCGCTCGAGCTTCGTCGATGCGCGGGGGTAGCCACGCCGACGGAAAGATGCTCTCGGAAGGCCCGTACTCTTTCAGGACCTGGCGCGCGACGGTGACCTGATGGACTTCGGTCGGCCCGTCCACGATCCCCATCGTCGGCGCGAGCATCCACATGTTCCCGAGCGGCATCTCGTTCGAGACGCCGATCGCGCCGTGGATGTGCATTGCGCGGTAGACGACATCGTGGATCACGCGCGCAGCTTCGATCTTGCATGCCGATATCTCCTTGCGTGCGCCGGCCGTCGCTTTTTGGTCGATCAGCCACGCCGTGTAAAGCACGAGGAGACGCAGTTGCATGATCTGCGTCCACGAATCCGAAATGGCCGCTTGCACGAGTTGCTTCTGAGCGAGAACGGTGCCCTGTGTCTCGCGCGAAAGCACTCGCTCGCACATCATGTCGAACGCCTGCTTGCAGCGGGCAATCGTCCGCATCGCGTGATGGATGCGACCGCCGCCCAGACGTGCCTGTGCGACCTCAAAGGCCTGCCCTTCAACGCCGAGCAAGTTCGCCGCTGGTACGCGGACCTGGTTGTAGCGAATCCACCCGTGCAGTCCCTCGCCGAGCGGTTCGTTCATCGTTCCGACGTGCCGGACGATCTCAATTCCCGGGGTGTCCGCAGGGACGAGAAACATCGACATGCCGGAGTAGGCGCTCACATCCGGATTCGTGACCGCCATGACGATGAGGAAGGATGCGTTCCGCGCGTTCGACGAAAAGAATTTTTCGCCGTCGATGATCCAGGCGCCGCCCTCGCGCCGGGCGCGTGTCTTGAACATCTTCGGATCAGAGCCCGCGTGCGGTTCCGTCATCGAATAACAAGAAAATATTTCGCCGTCGAGTAGCGGCTGCAGGTACGTCCGTTTCTGCTCCTCGGTTCCGTACAGCGCGATTATTTCTGCGTTGCCGGTGTCGGGCGCCTGGCAACCAAAGATGATCGGCGCCCAGCTCGACCGGCCGAGGATCTCGTTCAGCAGTGCGAGCTTCAGCTGGCCGTAGCCTTGGCCGCCGAGCTCGGGGCCGAGATGACACGCCCATAGTCCTTGGTCCCGCACCCGTTGCTTCAGTGGGTCGATGACCCGGCGAAGAGGCGGAGACGGCCGGTTGAACTCTTGATGGGGAAAGGCAAGATCGAGCGGCTCAACCTCGTCGCGGATGAATGCATCCGCCCAGTCGAGCTTCGCCTGGAATTCAGGCTCCGTCGAAAAATCCCAGGCCATGTGCCGCCCCTCCCTCGTGATGCGCGACCGACAAGTGCGAATATGTAACGCCCTAGCCGGCGAGTGTTGCCATGTCGATCACGAAGCGGTAACGCACGTCGCTTCGAATCGTGCGTTCCCACGCGTCGTTGATCTGCTGAATCGGAATCACCTCGACGTCGGAGACAATCTCATGCTCGGCACAAAAATCCAGCATCTCCTGCGTTTCACGGACGCCGCCGATATTGGATCCGGTGAGCCGCCGGCGGGCACTGATCAACGCCGACGCCTTCAACGGAGACGGGTCGGGGATGCCGACCAGCATCATCGTTCCGTCGAGGCGAAGGAGTGAGAGATACTCGTTGTAGTCGTGGACTGCGGACACCGTGTCGAGAATGAAATCGAAACGCTTCTCATTCGCATCGAACGATTCGGGTGATCGCATCACGACGAAGTCGCCGGCGCCGAGGCGTAGCGCGTCGTCGCGCTTGCCGGGAGAGTGACTGAGGACGGTGACCTCCACGCCCAGCGCACGGCCGAACTTCACTGCCATGTGCCCGAGGCCACCGAGACCCATCACCGCAAGACGGTCTCCGGCTTTGACGCCGAAGTGACGCAAGGGCGAATACGTCGTGATGCCGGCGCACATCAAAGGCGCGGCGGCGGCCGGATCCATGCCGGCGGGTATCCGAAGCACGTAGTCCTCGTCGACGGTGATCCGCGCGGAATAGCCTCCGTACGTCGGCGTAGTGCCGTCCTGCTCGTACCCGTTGTACGTCCAGCTTGCGCCTCGTTCGCAGTATTGGCCTTCGCCGGCCTCGCATGCGGCGCACTTTCTGCAGGAATCGACGTATACGCCGACACCGACGGTGTCACCCTGCTTCCATGTCCGCACATCGGAACCGACCGCCGAAACTGTCCCCACGATCTCATGGCCCGGCACCATTGGGAAGATCGAGCCACCCCATTCGTCTCGTGCCTGATGAATGTCGCTGTGGCAGACCCCGCAAAACGCTATGTCGACGAGGACATCGCGTGGCCCGGGGTTCCTGCGTTCGAATTCGAACGGTGCGACGGAGGCCGTCGGATGTTGCACGCCGTAACCGAGAGTGCGAATCATGCGTCTTCCTCCGTGAGCAGCAGCGGTTCTTTATGCGCTATGCCGCGAGCGGCCAATTCGCCGGCGAGGTCGTCTTCCATCAGTTGCAATGCGTGATCCTTGAAACCCCGCTCGATGTGGATGCGCACCCGGCCGTCTGCTCGGGCGTACGGCGGCGGCGGCGAATCGAGCGGATACTCGCTGTCTGCTCCGATCTCGATATCCTCACACAACGAGAGTAAAACCCTTGCAACAACGGGCTCCATGTATCCAATCGGATCGGCGTCGTATTCCTCGACAGCTTCGGCCGGTGCTGGAAGGCCCCACGCCCCGGTCGGCGACTCTTGCGCTCCCTCCGCAAAGTTGGGGTCGGCAGCAACGACTTCCTCGAGCTCGCGCAGCCGGGCCGGCAGCCGATCGCGCACGATGATTCTGGCGCGATCGAGATCCTTTTTTTCGACGAACACCGTGGAGCGTTCGGGATGAGATGTTCGATAGATCTCCGACAGCGCGTCTGCGATCGTCGCGCGGATTCCCTCCTCAGCGAGAAGATCTATGACGATCGGCGCCCGGACTCGCTCGTACTCACCGAGCTCGGCGCCGAGTACGACGTCGGCGTCGAGAGGACGGGCGTCTTCTTCCAACACGTCCACGAGTGCCGCGTTGTGATCGGGACAGGTCGTGAATCCCGGTCGGAACTCATCGCGACACACAGGGCAGTACGGCATGCGTGCAAGAGTACGCGGCTGCGCGGCGACGGCCAAAGCCGCCTAGAAACCGGTTTCGCCGTCGATCAACTCGCGAATGATGTCCGCGTGTCCGTTGTGACGAGCGTATTCCTCGATCAGATGAAGCATGATCCAACGGAGGTCGACCTCGCCGCGCTTCTTGTTCGGAACTTTCTGGTCGAGTGACGGTGCTTCTGCCACGATCTGCCGGCTGCGCTCACACATCCGAAGGAAGCTATCGACGAGCTGTTCGGTCGTCTCATTCTCGGTCGCGCGCATGTCGACGTCCGGATCGTCGTCGTCCCAGTAGAGCAACGGCTCTCCCGTCTGTGCGAAGTTGATCGCGAACCACCAATGCTCGAAGCCGCCGGCGTGCTTCAGAATGCCGAGAAGCGTCAGTCCGGACGGCGCGACCGGCCGCCGCAATGCTTCGTCGTCGAGGCCGACCATCTTTTCCAAAAGGGTCGCGCGCCCGAAGTCGAGAAACGCGGTGAGCGCCGACCGCTCGTCCGCGACTCCAGGCGCTTCCTTTCGCTGAACAGGTGACTTGAACGGCATGGCCGGCCTCCTTGTAAGAATGCGACGGTGCGTGTCGGAGGGATGCTACCCCGAGCCGGCTGCATGTCACGATGGTTTTCCGCGCGCTCGGCTGCCCGAACCAAGCCGGCCATCCGGAGAGTGAGGAGCGGGGTCGAAGTGATACTGTCCCCGCCCGACAAGGAGGTCGACATGGCCGAGAGTATCTATCGCGTTACCGAAGTCATCGGGACGAGCCCCGAATCATGGGAAGCCGCAGCGAAGAACGCCGTCGAGACGGCGGCGAAAACACTTCGCGATTTGCGCGTGGGGGAAATTGTCAAGTTCGACATGACGATCGACGACGGGCACGTCACCGCCTACCGCGCGCGTGTGAATATCTCCTTCAAGTACGACGGCTAGGAGGCCGGCCGGCGCGATCGTAGCGCGAGCCGAACAGACGTCTCCGACTCGCATCCTTCGCTTGCGCGCGAACCTGCCCTACAATCGCTCTCGAAGCGCGTTAGCCGACGTATAAGGGGGGGACCATGATCGCCGCCGTTACCATCACGATGAGCCCGCTCGCCAAGGTGCTCTTGATCGTGCACGTCACCATGGCCGTCATCATGGTCGGTGCGGGCTACGTCTATCCGTTGATCATGGCGAACATGAAAGACGGCGGTCCAAGCCGCCTTGCCTTGGCGCGCGTCATGAAGATGGTTTCGCGCGGTTTTACGATGCCGTTCGTGCTGATCCAGCCGCTCACGGGTGCCGGGCTCATACTCACGACGCACAACCTTTGGAATCCTTTCCACTCGCAAAACCGGTGGCTGTTCGCCTCCATTCTTATCTTTATCGTGATCTTCCTTCTCGACACCTTCTTTGCAGGCCCCGCCATCGTCCGGATGAACAAGCTTGCGGAAGCCGGCGACTATGACGGAGAAGCATTCAAAAAGGATCTGACTGCGCTGAGCAAAGTCGGACCCATCTTCGGCATCTTGTTCGTGATCATTACGGTCTTGATGATCTGGAAGCCGGGCGCACCGAACCTTCATTACTGAGATCTCCTCGACGCGCATCACACGGATGCGAGTACCCGCGCGAGCGGGCGCGGAGCGCGTGCGAGGTCCAGAGCGGCGACGAGGGCGGGCGCAGAGCGCTGTTTTCGTCCGCTGTGGGTCCCGAAGAATCGCCGTAACTGCTCCTCGATGTCCCGGTCCCTCCACTGCGGCTGTTTCTGAAACGTACGGAACGCCTCGAGCTCTCCCTGCGCTTCCACGACTCGGCGGACGGCTACTGCTCCGAGCGAACGAATGAGCTCGTCTTCGAGATCGTCCACGCACACGTAAAAGCCGAGTCGTTCCATGCCGGCGCGAGTCAGGCCCGATCCGAGGCCGGCGCGCTCGAGGGCGCGCATGAAGTCCCGCTCTTCGCCAGCGTCACACAGCCCCGCCACTCGAACGGCGAGACCTTCCGGACCGAAGTGCTTCAGGAAGCTTCCGATGTTCTTCGAGCCGCCCATCGGCACGATCGAAACGCTCTCGGCATCAAGATCACGGCCGCAGCGCCGGGCCAGTGTCTCGAGCGCAAGCTGATCGCTGACCCCTTCAACGAGCACGACGCTTTTCAAGTACCACTCCTCGTCCGGCGAACTCAGATTACTTGCCGGCGAAAGAAGATCTTCGGGTTTTGTCGGGTGGGTCTTGCCCAGCGGGACGCGAGCACGTCAGGATAGGGGCGTTCAAACGACGATGTGGAGGCGCTAATGTTCGACGTGGACTCGTTGGTCTCAGATTGTCAGACGGCCCTAGCCGATCCCGACCCGCAGCGCACTGTGCGCGAGATCCTCCTTCGAACGTTGCGGAAGCCGGGACCGGTTGCCGATGCGCTCGCCGGTAACGAAGGCGGCATCAACGTCGTGTTCAACTCGCCGGCGCTCACGGTGCTGAACGTCATTTGGGCGCCGAAAATGAAGCTGCTCCCGCATGACCACCGCATGTGGGCCGTGATCGGCATCTACGGCGGCGCTGAGGACAACACGCTCTACCGCCGCGGTGCCGAGCGGATCGAGCCGGCCGGCGGCCGCCTCCTTCACGACAGTGACGTGCTGGCGCTCGGCACGGATGCAATTCACAGCGTTGCGAATCCGGAACGCCGCTTCACCGGGGCCATTCACGTCTACGGCGGCGACTTCGTCAATCAGCCGCGCAGCCAATGGGACCCCGATACGCTCCTCGAGCAGCCGTTCGACTTCGAGCAAATTCGCAAAGCTTTCGCGGCCGCGAATGAAGAGTGGGCTCGGCAAGCGGGCCAGGATCTCGACGAGGCCACGTTCTAGCAACCGCCGTGTCGTCCGCCATACGCTGATACCCGGCGTAGCTCGCTAGCCGTCCTCGAGGACCGCGCGAGCCTCGGCGACGTCCGCCGTCTCCACCTTTCCCACGAAGCTCTCGCGCGCAGAGCGAAGTATTTCGATGCTCTTCGGCTCCCTTGTGAGGCGCGCCAGTCGCGTCGCCGCCCGGAGCTCGGTCGTTCGTGCGCCCGTTTGCTTGGCGATGTCGAGCGCTCGTTCAAACCATTGCTCGGCCTCATCCCGACGTGACGTCGCAAGCAAGAGGTCCCCTTTGATCATCGGAAACTCACTGCTGAGCAGATCGAATCGATCGCCGATCATCTCGAGCACTTGGTCGATGATGTCGACACCCTCTTGCGGCCGGCCGGCAAGCCCGAACCCCCGGGCTCGTATCGTCAGCACGAACGGCCAAAACACCGGCGGCGTCGAGATTTCCTGATACAACGCGATGCCTTGGTCGCTGCGGGCGAGCCCTTCCTCGGGGCGGCCGAGTGCAATCAACGCGGTGCCGCCGAGCACGAGACCGACGGCTCGCCACACCTGATAGCCGTGCTCCTCGGCAACACGCACCGCGGCGTCGGCGCGCTCCAGGACGCTCTCGTAATCGCTCTGCCAGAGCGCGAGGAAGCCCACGTGGTACAGGGCGTATGCGAGCGTGAACGGATGGTAAAGTTGTGCGGCCAATTCGAGCGCGCGCGTCGACCGCTCGATCGCAAGATCCGGATCGCCGAGAAGCCACAGCGTGAACGCCGACGTTGTGTGCGCTACGACGCCTGGATTTGCGCCGAGTCGCATCGGCGCTGAGCGGTGCCGGCGTGGGTCGAACATGGTGATGGAGCGATCGAGATGCAACAAACCTTGGGTCGGCTCGCCCATGGAGATGAGGTTCGAGCCGACGACCAGCTGCGCATCGACCATCAGGTTCTCGTCGTCGGAATGCTCCGCCAAATCGAGAAGCTGTCGACCTACGGCCAACGCCTGGTCGAATTCGGCGCGATACAAGTGAAAACTCCAGACACTTCGAAGGACCGGATACAGATGTGGAAGGCCGCCGGCCTCCTCCAAGAGTGCACGGGCATTTCCGTACGCCTCTTCGACCTCTTTCGTGTATCCGCCTACCGCGAGCAGCCCGCGGGCAAGGCTCGTCGCGAGCGTGATCTTTTGCTGAACTCGGTCCGGCGTGGAGGGGACGCTCGTGAGCACCTCGAGCAGGTCGCGCGCCAACTCGACCGCGGATGCGTACCAGCCGCGCGCTTCGTGCAGTATCCAGACAGCGTCGAAGAGCTCCTCGAGGGTGGCGAGATCCCCGGCATCGACCAAGTAGCGCCATGCGGCGAGCAGATTTCCGATCTCGACTTCGAGCTCGTCCAGTGCGCCGGATCGTTCCGACCCCGCCAACTGTGCGCGCCTGTCGCGCGCAAAGCCTGAGAAGTATTCTGCATGCGCGCGTTGTGTAGCCGCGGCGAGACCCGGATCTTCCTCGAGACGCTCTGCCGCGAATTCGTGGATCGTTGCGAGCATCGATAGCCGTTGCGGACCGCTGCCGTTGGCGCTCCGAACGAGGCTCTTGTCCACAAGCGACGACAAGCGATCGATGATCGCGGCATCACCGTCCAGCTGGGCGCTCGCGGCGACTTCCTCGACCGCATCGACCGATGCCGTCGAGAACACTGAAAGGATCCGGAAGAGGTTGCGCTCGTTGATGTCGAGGAGCTCGTAACTCCACTCGATCGTCCGCCGGAGCGTCTGTTGCCGGGCGGGAAGGTCGCGAGCGCCGCCGCCGACGATTTGAAGACTGTTGCGCAACCGGTCGCGCAGATCGTGCGGCGAGAAGAGTGTGAGGCGCGCGGCCGCAAGCTCGATGGCGAGGGGCAATCCGTCGAGACGCGTACAGATCTCGACAACCGCACCCGCATTGTCTTCGGTCAGCGTGAACGTACCGCGCGCTTCCACTGCGCGCTCAACGAACAGGCGGACGGCTTCGCATTCGGCCGCAGCCGAAACCTCGTCCGTGCTCGGGAGCGACATCGGAGCAACCGGATGCACGTGCTCGCCGCGAACCTTGAGGGCCTCGCGGGTAGTGACGAGAGCACTTAGCTTCGGGCACGACCGCAATAGATCTGCCACACCCTCGGCCGCATCCATCACCTGCTCGAAGTTGTCGAGAACCAACAACAAGTGCTTGTCCGCCAGTTGATCCTTCAGCACGTCGAGGGTCCGCTGATCGCTCGCGCTCTGGAGGCCGAGCGCTCGCACAGCGGCGTCGAACGCCTTGTCCGGATCGCGTACCGGTGACAAGTCGACGAAGTACAGGCCGTCGCGAAACACATCCGTCCGCGCTGCGGCGACCTGAAGGGCGAGCCTCGTCTTCCCAATGCCGCCGGGGCCGGTGAGTGTGATGAGACGCACGCCGGCGTCTATGAGGTTGCTGATCGCATTCAGGTCCGCTTCGCGGCCGAGGAATTCGGATGTCTGCGTCGGCAGATTGTTGGGCCGGTAGCTCAACGACGCGAGCGGAGGAAACTCGCTCGGCAATTCCGGATGAACGATTTGGAAAATCCGTTCGGGTTTCAGCAGGTCTTTGAGCCGGTGTTCCCCGAGGTCGCGCAAACTCGCTTCGCCTTCGATCGATTGTTCGACGAGGCTTCGCGTACTTTCGGACATCAACACCTGGCCGCCGTGCGCGACTCCAGCGATGCGGGCGGCGCGGTGGACGTCGAGGCCGACGTAGTTGTCGCCGCCGAGTGTGCCTTCCCCGGTGTGAAGGCCCATGCGTATGTGCACGGTGGCGCCCTGCGGCCACCCGTGCTTCGCGACCGCGCGCTGCGCGTCGACGGCCGCTGCGATTGCTTCGACAGCGGCCGGAAAAACGACGAAGAAGGAGTCGCCCTCGGTGCCGAGCACCGTACCGCCGTGCGCACCAAACGCACTACGAAGGAGTCGCTGCTGGTCTTCTAGGAGCGGGATGTACTCATCCCCGAGCGACTGTACGAGCCGGGTACTTCCCTCGATGTCGCTGAAGAGAAACGTCACCGTCCCCGTCGGCAGGTCGCGCATAACCACGAGATTATGCGGCGATTGGGGTGGCGCGCGATCCGGTGCGGGTCGACGAGTACCGCCGGCGCAATAGGTCGGGAACTCCGCCCCCCTGAGAATCGTCAGACATGGCGTGAGGATGAATCGGATTGCCGGAACTGCGGCGCTGCTGGGCGTTGTCGCCAGCCTGGGGGCGTGTACAGCGCAACGCGCGGTCCTTGAGGGTGCTTCCGCGGCGACGGAGTCCTCCGTTCCTCAATCACCCCGTGGAGCTGTTCCCCTCCCCAAAGCATCGTCCCCGGAGGCCGCCCGGAACCGCGCATATCGCTTCCAAGTTCTTCATTGCGGTCTCATTTGGCTAGTCGATTTCGACGCGAGCTATTGGGACGTCGACACGTCCACGATGACCGAAGACGAGAACCAGCGCTTTGGAATCAACAGCGACAAGGGCACAATGACGCTCGTCTCCGAAACCGTTGCCATCTATCGCAGCGATCGCGGCGGCGATGCAACGCTCCACCGCCACGCCGGCCCGCAAAGATCGTTCTTGTGTGGCTGATCTGCATAGGCTTCGATACTTCCAGCACCTTTCAGCCATTCACGGACAGGGGCTTTTTCCGGTTCCGGCGGGCGACATCAACGGCGATGGAATCACGGACCTTTTCGCGAATCAACTGTTCACTAGCTACAGCGTCCTCCGCGTTTTGTCGGGCAAGGATGGGCACCCCTTGCGGAGCAATACCTACGGGGGTTTCACGCGATTCGACATTCCGGGACGCTGCGACTTCTCAGGCAAAGAGACGCGGGACTTCCTAATCGCCTTCTACAAGCTTCATATCAACGGCGAAACTATCCCTTCGTCCATGACGCTCCAATCGTTCGGCACTCTGGATGGGGAAGAAGGGCGCTATACACCGCCGCAGTCCGCCGCCGGGATCGGTGGTGAACACCTTGGTCCGCTCCCTTGGACGCGACTTGAACCGCAACCGGAGCTGCGACTTCGCTCTGCTTGACGCCGCGCCGAACCACGACACGTTCCAAATGAGGACTTTCGACGGGAAGACTCTTCTCGCGATCAGCTCGTCGAAAGTCACGCTGATTCGCAAGGCTGGGGAGTGGCTGCTCGACCCGGTCCTCGGAAGAGATCGAAAAGCATCGCGAGCCGTGATTCAGAGCAACTGTTGCGATGATGACGTCTTTCGGTCGCGGTACACGGTCCTCGGCTCGGACGGCAAGGCGTGGCACGTGTCATAGACCGTCCGGATTGGTGCTCCCAACGGGAAAATATTCGAACTTGGCCGACCAACTGAACGATTTGATCTGATTAGCGCCCGGGTTGATTGCTCGCTTGGCCGACCTCAGATGCCTGCTACCGGGCGAATCACCACGCCGGAAACGAAGGCAGCGAGGATCACGAGGTCGCCGGGGTCCGAAGTGAGAACGACGTCGCCGCGTCGGCTTGCCGATTCGATGACGGCGGCATCGACGGGATCGCTGGAGCTTGCTCGCCCGCACAATTCCCCGGCTCGCTTTGCTCGTAACTCGTCAAGCTCATCGACGCGGCAGTCGTGAATAAGGCGCGAGAGCCGCGCCTGGCGGCCACCTCGCCAGGCTTCGATAATGACCGGAGCCGGAATCGTCGGGACCAATCCATCCTCAACGAAGGCCTTAATGAAGGTCCACACGCGGCGTTCGCCGCGGTCTGCGGCGATAAGCGCTCCGGAATCGAGCGTTAGCCCGATCTGGCTCGTCTCCGTTTCTGTGGAGCGCGCTGAATCTCGTGTCGCACGCTCACGACTTCATCGCGAGTGATCTCGCCGTGTTCGGCCTCGAATTCGGCGATCTGTTGTCGTAGTCCTCGCAATCTCAACCGGTCGCGAGCGGCCTCAGCCAACCACGACGAGAAACTGACGCCTTCTTCCTTTGCGACGCCCCGTGCCGCTCGGAGAGTGGATTCGTCCATCGAGGCCGAAAACTTGCGAACCGTCATCCGACGGATCTTACTACCGCGGTAGGAAGAAGGCAAATGGGTTCCGACCGACTGGAAAACTTGCGACCACACTAAGGTAGCCCAGTTCGAATCCCGTTCCCTGTCGCCCATTTCTTGATCTTGGAACAGAGCTCTAACCAGCGACGATTCCGCAGCCTTCCGGTGGTGCTCCCAACGGGATTCGAACAGAACCTATGCCGCGTGCGCAGGCCTCGTGCGGCGCAGAACGGCGACCAAGGCGTAAGCCGCGGCGATCATCGCCATCCACAACGGCCAGCCGGCGCTGCCGGAGGGGAAGAATCGCGGCAGCGCCACCGGCCGCGCGCCGTCCACGGCGAGGTCGTAGCGCACCGTACTTGCGGGCGCGCTCAGCTTGATTGCCGTCAGCCACATGGTCCCCGGCACCCAACTCATGCCGCGGTCGCTTCGCAAGTCGCTCAACAACTGGTTGCTCGCCGGTTGCAGGTGCGTGATCGTCATGCCGTCGAGGTCGCGCGGCGCGGGAGCAAACGTCGGAACACCGTCGGTCAGCACGAACAAATCGGCATCGACTGCCTCGGTCGGCGCCTTGCCCAGCGCGAGGATGCGCAGCGGGATCCACGGTCCCTTCGTCGGAATGGTGAAATGGATCGTCGTACCTTGCCCTTCGACCAAACCGCGCTTCCGCGCGCCGAGCGAGTCGAACTTCGCGACGGCAAAGATGGCACGCGCGCTCGAGTACGTTCCCAAAACGGTGTCGGTGTCCTTCGTCATGTCGAAGCCGTTCTCGCGCGCCCAGGTAGCGACGTCGCGGCCGCCGCCGCGCACCACTTTGATATCGAGCGCGTCGACGCGCACCTCTTTCAATACCTCGACGCTCTTTGACGACGTCGCCGCAAACCCGCGCGCAAACGCAGCCAGCTCGGTCACCGGATTCACCTCGCGCTGCAACCGCTCGAGCGTCCAGTCCCCGCCCTTTTCAATTTTCGCCGGCACGCCGGGCAGCGGAATGATGTAGCCGAATTTTTCTGCGTTCCCGGCGAACGTGAAACCGGTGACGTAGTGCTCGTAGCCGCCGTGCCACGCGGCGAGGGTCGTGGCCCGGCGTAACACCTCGCCGTGACCGGGGGCGATGAGCCCACCGCACGCGAAGGCGCTCGTGGCGCCGATTCCCAGCAGGGCGGCGGCAATTCCGAGGATAGTCAGCAGGCGGCGAATCATGACCGGCTCCTTCCACTCGCAGCGAAAACAGTTGTTAGACGCCCCGAGGGGCATGCCGGTTCCCGGCATAATAGATTGACAAATGTCGATGGCTCTGGCACCATCAAGGCATCGATAAACGTCGATGTAGGAATCAGACCAAGGAGGTGGCACGTGAGACTCCTCAAAAGGGAGAAGCGGCCGCGTTTCGAGTTCAACGAGAGTACGGGCGAGATCTGCGACGCCGCGTGCTTTGCGGACAGGACGAGAGAGCGCAACCGCACGTGGGTCCTTACCCAGATCCGGTAAGCGGGCGCGCGGCGGCGGGGGAAGAGCGATGAAAACAGCAACGAAGCCGAAGCTGATCCAGGAGCTCGTCCCCGCCGCCTGCTGCGCGCCACTCGCGAAGCCGTCCATCACCGACGACGAAGCCGGGATGACGGCGAAGCTTTTCAAGGCGTTGTCGGATCCGCACCGCGTTCGCATCGTGAACTTGCTTGCGAACGCACCCGAACCGCTTTGTGTCTGCGACATCACCGAGGTCGTCGACTTGAAGCAGCCCACCGTTAGCTTCCACTTGAAGAAGCTCGTCGCATCCGGCCTCATTCACCGCGAACAGCGCGGCGTCTGGGGTTATTACTCGCTCAGCCGCAACGCGCTGCGCCGTCTCGCGCGCACGTTCGAGCCCAAAGGAGCGTCAAAATGAGTGACGTGAGGGAAGAGGTCCGCGAGCGTTACGCGAGCATCGCGCGCAATACCGAAAGCTGTTGCAACGAAGCCAGCTGCGGCGATGGATCCTTCGGTTCGGCTCTCTACAACAGCCTTCAGACCGATGAATTGCCGGACGCTGCGCGGCTCATGAGTCTCGGGTGTGGCAACCCGACGGCAGTGGCCGATCTCAAGGAAGGCGAGACGGTTCTGGACCTCGGTTCCGGTGGCGGCATCGACGTTTTTCTCTCCGCGAAGCGCGTCGGCAACACCGGCAAGGTGTACGGCCTCGACATGACCGACGAGATGCTCGCGATTGCGCTCAAAAACAAGGCCGAAGCCGGGGCAACGAACGTGGAGTTCCTCAAAGGCTACATCGAAACGATCCCACTGCCGGCCGACACGCTCGACGTGGTTATCTCCAACTGCGTGATCAACCTTTCCGTCGACAAGCAGGCCGTTTTCAACGAGATCTTTCGCACCCTCAAGCCGGGCGGGCGAATCGGCATCAGCGACGTGGTCGCGTCCAACGAGCTCTCTGCTGAGGACCGTGCGAAGCGCGGCACGTACGTCGGGTGCATCGCCGGCGCACTATCGTTCGACGAGTACGAAGCCGGCCTGAAGCTAGCGGGGTTCGAGAACATCGAGCTGACGCCGACGCACGATGTCAATGAGGGCATGTTCTCGGCGATCGTGAAGGCAAGGAAGCCTATCGGCGTAATGCAGCGCGAAGAGCTGCCGATGGCGACATCCAAGGGCTGCTGCTAGAGGCCAAGGCAAGAACCTAGGCGCCAACACGGGTTTTCGGGCGCCGAACTACGGCGCGAGCGCGCCGGCATGCAGCGACGTGGCGCGCATCGAAAGCAAACCGTGTGCGAGGCAGGGCACTTCATCGAGGACGCGGCGCAGCTCGGACGGGCCGAGCGTCAGCAGCTCCATTGGGCTTTTCGCGACGACGGTTGCATCGCATGGTGACTCATTCAGAACGGTGAGCTCTCCGAAAACCCGGCCGGGGCCGAGGATGGCGACACGCCGCCCCACGCGGCTCACCTCCGCCCAGCCTTCGACGACGATGAAGACCTCCCGGCCGACGAGCTCGTCTTCGCGGACGAGCATTTCCCCCGGCAAAGCGCGGATGATGACGCTCAGGCTGTCCAGCATCTCGAGGTCGCGGCGAGAGCAGCGCTCGAAAAGCGGGTACTCGGCGAGGATCCCCAGGCGTTCCGCGCGACGCCTTCGGAAGGGCCCGAGCGTCATCATGTGTGCGTCCCCTTTTTCCCTGTCCCCCTGCATACGTTCATAAGGCGCGCCTTTTCGTGGCGCGATGCGCCGTCGCAGGGAGCGAAATGGGCCTACAGGGTCCAGTCGACGTCTTTTTCCGGCGTGTACACGCAAAAGGTGCCGGTCGAGATCGAGTTCGCCAGATGTTGGCCGAGCGAGGCATGCTCGGCTCCGATCTTCGTTATCGCGTCACGGATGCGTTTTGTCACGGCTTTGCGGATGCGCTCGCCGGTGTCGCCGGCTTTGCGGGCGCGTCCGCCGAGCCCGAAGGCTGCCGACAGCTGATGTGCGATCGCATCGAGCTCGACACGCGCTCGAGAGACACGTTCGGCATCGCCCCATTCCTCGGCCTCGGCGATCTCGGCTCGCAATTCTTTGACGCGTCGCTCGTACACGGTACGCGCCTCAGGATCGATGACATCGCCTGCGTCGCCAAAGTCTGCGTGGGCGCCGTCGCCCGGCTCAAAGCGCTCCTTCGATCCCGGCGCCGGCTCGGTGGCGAGGTCGGCGACGTGGAACTCTCGCCCCGGCGAGGCAAGAAGCGCAGCAAGGTAGCGAAGACCTTTCGCGTCCTTCATTCGAAAAACCGAACCGTCGTAGGAGATCGTCCAGTAGTCGCCTTCCCGACGGAACACCGATCCGGTCGTCACCGATATGACGGGCGAGGCGTTTGTGAGGACTTGAGATTCGAGGAGACGCGCTCGCTCGGCGAGTTGATCCATTCCGAGATCGTCGGCAATCGTGCGCGTCTGACTCGCCAGCGCGATGATCTCCGCGCGTTCTGCGTCTCCGGCGGCTCCCCGCTGATGCAGCATTTCGGCGCTCGCGAGACGCGCGCGCGCCGCGAAGGGTTTCGCTCCCATCCGTTCGCTTTGAGACAGCGCGTCGTCGAGGTGTTTCTTCGCGTCGTGTGTCTTCCCGAGCACTGCTTCGAGCGTACCGATCGAAAACGACATAGGACCACCGAAGACCGCCGGCGGCGGACCGATCACAATGTTGCGCTCCACGTATGGCAGGAGAATGTGGTGAAGCAACGCCGCCTTTTCCTTGTCTTTCAGCGTGACGCAGACCGGCACGAGCCGTGTGAGGGCCGGTAACCACGACAAGTCGTCACCGGGCAGATCGAGGAAGTCGTTGCGTGCGATCTCGTCGAGCTCGTGTTGCGCCTGCTCCAGCATGCCGACTTCCGAAAGCACGAACGCGAAACCACACCGAACCGCCATGATCGGTGGTGCTTGGTCTGCGATGTTCTCCATTGCCGGCACGAGCGACCCGAGTTGGCCGCGCTCCCACCAAATCCAAAACATTTGGGCGCTGAAGTGGAGCGGGGCGACGGGATTGCTCACGCGCGTGCCCGTCGCAAACGCCTCCTGAGCAAGTCGCTCGCCTTCGGTGAAACGGCCGCGCATGATGGCGCGCATGGCGCGGAACATCATTGTGTACCCTTGGTAGATCGGCTGGCGCAGCTCGCGTGAAAGACGGTCGTGCGCTTCGATCTCCGCATCGGCGCCCGCAACGTCGCCGAGCTCTAGAGAGTCCATCAACCGCCACCTGTGTCCTTGCAACGCGCGCTCTTTGTCGCCGCCGCGCTCGGCGAGCCGGATGACTTCCGTCGCGGTGGCGCGGCGTTCTTCGGCAGCTTCGGGCCGCCACAGGGCGTTGCGGTGGCTCGAAAACGCGGCGGCCATGACCACGGGATCGGCAAGTCGCTTCGCCATCTCTACTGCATCGCGCGCAAGCTCAATGCGCCGTTCTCGCTCTTCCCGCCCCCAATACAGCGCGACCGCAAGACGTCCGAGCAGCCGTACTTTCAGCGGGCTGTCGGCCGGCTTCAATGCGCCGAGAGCCTCTTCCAAGAGCCCGACGAGC
This sequence comes from Actinomycetota bacterium, assembly GCA_020201525.1. Taxonomy (GTDB): domain Bacteria; phylum Actinomycetota; class AC-67; order AC-67; family AC-67; genus JAIVGO01. The sequence continues at coordinate 44,772 of JAIVGO010000005.1, forward strand.
GCGTCGTCGACGCGTCCTTCGACGCCGAAGCCTTCCATCTCCAAGCCGCCGCCGAACCCGAGTGCGGCGAGCCCGAGGTGCTCGGCGCTTCCGATTTGGCGCGCCACCTCTGCCGCTCGCAGAAACGTCGCCTTCGAGTTCGTGACGTCGCCGGCGCGCGATTGCGCAGAGCCGAGCGAGAGCAGCAGTTCGCATCGCCTCCCGTCGTCGGCATCATCCACAAGATCGAGTGACTCGAGCGCGTGCTCGAAATGGACCGCCGCCTCTTCATAGGCGTAGAGCGAAAGCGCTCGCTCGCCGGCTCGTGATGCGTAGTCGATCGCCTTGTCGACGTCCCCCGTCTCTGCAGCTTCGAAGAAGTGGTACGCGAGGTGCGAAAGATGCGGTTCCAGATTCATTGCGTGCAATCGCTCGAGTGCGTCGCCGATTTCCTTGTGCAACTGCGTGCGGCGCGTCGTGCTGATCGTTTCATACAACGTCTGATGGATGAGCGTGTGCGCGTATCGATAACGAAAGGGACGTGACAGCTCGACGAGAAGGTTCGCCGTTACGGCCTCATCGAGCGCAGCGTCGATATTGCCGGCCGGCGCGATTTCGCGCAGTAGCGCGGGCGAGAATTCAACGCCTATCGCGGATGCGCTCGTGAGTAGCGTGCCGCAGTCGGAGGACAGTTGTGCGAGCCGTCGGGTCACGACTTCACGCACGCCTTGCGGAACGGCCAACGGTAGTGTCGACAGTGTCTCCGGTTGGTCGAGGCGTCCTTCGGACGCGAGCAAGCGCACAAATTCACTCGCGAAGAAGGGGTTCCCTTCCGTGGCGTGCACGACCGTATCGATGAACGCTTCCGGCAGCGAGACGCCGGAAAGCTCCGATAAGAGCGTCGCTACCTCATTCGACGCGAGACCTGGTAACAAGATGCGTTCTGCGGTCAACTCTCCGACGGTGTCTAGCAGGGGGTGACCGGTTGCCACCTCAGTGTGCCGGTACGCGGCGACGACTAGGATGCGCGAATCCTTGAGCTCGCGCGCGAGGAATTGCAGGAGAAGCAGCGACGGCTTATCCGCGCGGTGTAAGTCGTCGAGAATCACAAGCAACGGCGATTGCAGCGCGAGGTTTTTCAAGAAGCGCGTCACGGAATCGAACAAGCGGAACCGTGCTTGTTCCGGCTCGAGCGACGGCGGGGCCGGCAGGGACGGCACGAGTTCGCTCAGCTCGGGGACGAGCTGCGTGATGTCCGGTGCCGCTGGGCCGAGGTGCTCGCGTAGCGCGTCGGGCGCCAGGTCGCGGACCGCCGCGCGAATGATTTGTACCCACGGCCAGTAGGACGGAGCGGTCTCGGATTCGTGCGACGGTCCCCACAGCACAGCCGCACCGCGAATGCGCGCGTAACGCGCGAACTCTTCGGCCGTGCGTGTCTTTCCTATGCCGGCCTCGCCGAGCATCAACAACAGCCTGCCTTGGCTTCGCAGAGCGTCCTCGAGGCCCTTCTTCAGCTCGGTGAGCTCGCGCACGCGGCCGATAAAGACGCTGCCTGCCGGCGTCCCGGTGAGAGACGTGGCCTCGGCCGGCGCGCTCGCAAGGTCGGCGCCGCAATAGCCGCACCATGGCGCGTCGGCTCGATTCTGTCTCCCGCAGGTCGGACAATTCATGTGAATGGAGTTTTGCGGTTGCCGCGGACAGACACAACTCCGGCTATCCCCGATGGTTCACCCCGAGCGATCGCGGGAACCCTTCTACCTGTTACCGCCTTCGAAAGGAGTCATTGATGGTCCCGGCCTTCCTCGCGCCCGCGCTCGGCGCCTCGGTCCTCGTGATCAGCCTTCCGGTGCTTCTGATCATCATCCTCATTTTGGTGCTCATCCTGCGCTGATCGTTTAAGGCGTTTCCTGCTTGGGTAGTCGCCTCGGTGTAACCGAGCGAAGGGGGCAGGCATGTACTCCAAGGTGAAGATCTTCGGGCACCCGGTTCACCCGATGCTCGTCGGCTTTCCCGTCGCTCTTTACACCGCGACGCTTGCCGGGTTCATCATTTACGGTGTCGGCGGTGATCCGTTCTGGATGAAGATGACGATCGCTCTCAATGTTGCCGGCGTCGGCATGGCATCTGTCGCTGCGGTGCCGGGCCTCATTGACTGGGTATTTGGCATTCCTTCCGATACCGCTGCGAAGCGCACGGGGCTCAAGCATTTGCTTTTGAACGACCTCGCACTCGCCGTTTTCGTCGCGAGCATGATTGTGTATCTCGGCGACTGGACGAACCCGACGCGCAGTGCCGGGCTCGGGATAGTGCTCGCAGGAATTGGCGTGGCGGCGACGATCGTCGCCGGCTTCCTCGGTTGGAAGCTCGTGCAGGACTATCACGTCGGCATCAGTCTCAGGCCGGAACAGGAGATAGTGGACCGCATGGACATGCGGCGCGCCGGCTGAGTGTTCGATCTCAATGTGAGGGAACGTTGGTGGGCCGTGTCAAGCGTCACATGTTGGTGGGCCGCCAGGGACTCGAACCCCGTCCGTCGGATTAAAAGTCCGGTGCTCTACCTGTTGAGCTAGCGGCCCCGCGCGGCAATCTACCAGGCGGAGCGGCTATGTGGTTTCGGTCTTCGGCTAGCCGGTGCGGCGGCGTTGCTCCATCGCTCTTTTCGCATCGCGCGCTTCTTCGCTGCTGCGTGGATGCGCTTCGACGTGAACTACTCGAGTTTGGGCCCGCTCCTCATCATCCATCTGGCTCTCGCCGCCCTCGCGGCCGCCGATGATCGCGCCCGCGGTAAGTCCGGCGACGCCACCTCCGACGACGATCGCACCGAACGTAATCCAACTCGATGAGCTGATTGCCATGACAACGGCGCCGATTATGGCAGCGACTGCTCCGAGGATCAAACATCCGATGAGCGCTCCGCTCATGCTGCCGAGGAATTGCTTGCGCGTCATCACCGGAGTCGACGCCAGCGGAGCCGCAGTGTTGGTATTGATGTCTTCTCCTTGGCGTTCCGGGCGCACAAGCGGGTCCGCGACGTCACGCACGTCTGCTTCCATCGGTACGCCGGATCGGCGGAGGTTCTTGATCGCCGCCGCGCCACGGGTTTCGTCCGTGAACTCGGCTTCCAATTCGCGGTCATCCATCGTAGATCCGCTACCCAAGCGCGGAACGAGGAAAACAAACCTAGTCTGTGGCCTGCAGTTTGCTTCGCCTGATCAGCGGGCAACGAACCTGTGGAGGAGGACAGCATGAACATTGGTTTGCTTATCGTCCGAATGGTTGTGGGGCTCCTGTTCGTGGGCCACGGCACGCAAAAGCTTTTCGGTTGGTTCGGGGGAGACGGCCTCGAAGGTACGGGGCAATTCATGGCGCATCTCGGCTTCAGGCCGGGGACCGCGAACGCCGGCCTCGCCGGCGCCTCGGAAACCGGTGGAGGCCTTTTGCTCGCGTTGGGATTTCTGACCCCGCTCGGGGCTGCGGCCATCATCGGCGTCATGGTGAGCACTCTTGCGCTTCACGCTCCGAAAGGGCTGTGGGCGACTCGCGGCGGATATGAGTACCCGCTTGTCAACGCAGCAGTTGCCGCCTGTATCGCACTGGCGGGGCCGGGTAAATTTTCGGTGGATGGCGCTGCGGGCATGCCGGTCAACGACATGGTGGTCGGATCATTGGCGATTGGTGCAGGCATCGCAGCGGGTGTGCTTCGGTTGGCAACGAGAACGCCCGCACCGGCGACGGAGGCAGAGGGGCGTCAAACGAAGGCCGCCTAGTTCGTGTTCGCTTCCATGCTCACGGAGCTGAGACGATTTGCGAAGGCGACGAGTTCCGTCCGGCGTGAGACCCCCGCCTTCGCGATGATGTGCTCAACGTGTTTGTTGACGGTTCCTACACTGAGCGTCAAAGCGAGAGCGATCTCTCGGTTGGTTCGTCCCTCGGCCACAAACTTGAGCACTTCGCCTTCGCGCTGGGTGAGACCGCCGGGAAAGCTTGACCGAGGGCGTCCACGTCGACGGGGGCTGTGGGTCGCGAGCCAGTCGTTGATTCGTTGCAGACGCCGCGCCGCGCCGAGCCTCTCGTAAATCGCGGATGATTCCCGAGCTCTGTCGACGGCTCCTTTCCGATCCCCACTGATCCACTGAGCCTGCGCCGCAACTTCAAGAATTCTCGCCTGCTCGAAAACGACCGGCGAAGGTGCGTGTATCCAAGGCCGCAGAATGGCGATCGCCCTAGCGGTATTTCCACGCGCAAGCTCTATCTGCGCCTCAAGCCGATCAACCCCCGCCTCCCATATGCGAGACGTCGAAAGTCGTCGCGTCGCCTCGGCATGCCAACGACATGCATTCTTAATCTCTCCTCCTAGCAAGTATGATTCGGCCACGATTACACACGTGAACGCCAAATCTCGGGGTTCGACGATCTGATTCTCAAAGTTCGGGATTTGGGTCGCATATTTCGCGGCGGAGTCTGGGTCTTCCGCCTCAAGAAAGCACAGCGTCATTGCTGCGATTGCATCAATTTCATCTGCCGGATTCCCCAGCCTTGTCGACACATTTGCGCACCACTGGGCCAGATCAAAAGCCTCAGCCAGGTTGCCCATCCACGCCTGGAGTTTGGCTGAGCTTTCCAACATACCGCTCAGGTTCCAATGGTCGCCCGTGGCTGCTGCAGTTCTGGTCGCATTGCGTAGCATTTTATCTGCCTCTCCCCAAGCGCCTGAGAGCACCAGGGTCCAAGCCAGATTGGGCCGAAGGTGGGCTTTGTATTCCTCGTTTGTGCAGCGGGCTAATGAGAGCTCAAATAG
>JAIVGO010000035.1 GCA_020201525.1 Actinomycetota bacterium
CGGAACGACGGAGCCCCAATACGGCAACCCCGAGGGCACTCTTCCTTTGCGCAGCTATCTAGCGGTACCCGTCATATCGCGCGAGAAGGTCCTTGGAGGGTTGTTCCTCGGCCATCCCGGCCCCGCCCGGTTCGGCGAGGAAGACGAGCGCTTGGTCGCGGGTATCGCGGCGCACGCGTCGACGGCGATCGAGAATGCTCGACTGTTTGAGTCGGAGACTCGAGCTCGTGAGGCAGCGGAGCACTCGCAGCGCCAGCTCGAAGTGCTGAACGCAGCCGGAAGGGCCGTTTCGTCTTCTCTCGAGCTCGATGTGCTCCTCGGCGACCTCGCGGAGACGATCGTGCCCGGCCTGGCCGACACGTGTGTCGTGTACCTGGCGGAGGAAGACGGCTCGATCCGGACGGCGGCCGGCCGCGCGTCCTCGCTCGTCACCGAATCGCTCGGTGAGGTAACCCTACTTTCTGCCGCGGCTCTGTCGGAGGAGGAAAACCCCGTGGTGGAGGCGATCCGTGGCGGAGAGGTGGTGCTGCTCGAGGAGATCCCACAAGAGTTGATCGAGACGACGCTCGCAAATCCGGCGCACCGGGACTTGGTGCGCCGCCTCGATCCCAGCTCGGTAATCATCGCTCCTTTGGTGCGCGGCTCCAACGTGTTTGGAGCGCTCGTGCTCGGTACCGTTGGCGCCTCCGGCAGGCGTCTGCTTCCGGACGACGTTCCCCTCGCGCTACAACTCGGTCGTCGTACGGCGATGGCGGTCGAAAACGCGCGCCTGTTCGCGAAGCAGCGCACCACCGCGACCTTGCTCCAGCACTCGCTTCTCCCCGAGGAGCTCCCCGATCTGCCCGGCATCTCGGCGGCCGCGCGCTACGTCGCGGGCGGGCCGGGCGTAGACGTCGGCGGGGATTGGTACGACGCGATGACCCTGCACGACGGATCGGTCGCGCTCATCATGGGCGACGTGGTGGGCAGAGGAGTAGCAGCGGCGTCGCTCATGGGGCAATTGAAGAGTGCGCTGCGCGCTTACTCGCTGGACGGATACGAACCCGCGGAGGTCCTGCAACGTCTCAACGCGATGATGCACCACTCGCCGGCCGGCGATCAGATGGCCACGCTGGTCTACTGCCGCTTCGACCCGTCGACCGGAGTACTTCGCGTGTCCAACGCCGGTCATCCACCGCCATTGATCTTGGCCCCCGACGGAGGCGCCCGATACTTCGACGAAGCGGGAGGCATGCCGCTCGGCGCACTTCCCGGCGCCCGCTATGGAGAAGCCGTCGCCGCGCTTGCGCCGGGATCGATGATCTTGCTCTACACCGATGGCCTGGTCGAGAACCGTGCGACACCCCTCGAGGCGGGCATGGATGCTCTTCGCGAGCGAACGAGCGCGATGGCCCATGAAGAGTTGGGCCAGATCTGCGACCGCCTGCTCGAATTCGCTCCCGGCGGGGGCGAGGACGACACTGCCATGCTCGCGCTGCGATGGCATGCGCTGGACGACCGGATCGTTCTTCACCTTCCCGCTCGCGCGTCGACGCTCAAGCCGCTTCGAGCGCTGCTTCGACGCTGGCTCAAAGAGGCGGGAGCCGACGAGAACGAGACGTACGAAATCATTGCGGCGGTCGGCGAGGCCGTCACGAACGTCATCCGGCACGCCGCACACGGCGCCAGCCCGACGTTTGACATCGAGGCACAACGCGGGCAATCGTTGCGGATCGTGGTCCGCGACCATGGACCATGGCGAGCGCCCGACGAATCGAGGCCGGGCGGTCGCGGGCTCGGGATCATGCAGCAATTCATGAACGACGTGGCGATCCGCAAGGACGGCGACGGGACGGCGGTGACGATGACACGCTCGTTGACAGACGGCGCGCATATCTCATGAACAGGCCGATCAAGGAGACGGAACATCTGGGCGACCACATCGTCGTGCGCCTGCACGGCGAGATCGACCTCGCGACCTCGGCCGACCTGGCTGACGAGGTCGCCGAAGCAGTCCCCGGAACGGCGGCAGGACTGATCCTCGACCTCTCCGACGTCCAATATTTCGACAGTTCGGGAATGCGGATGCTCTTCGAGGTTGTGCGGCGACTGGAGGCGCGGCGTCAGACGGTGGCGGTGGCCGCTCCGGATCAATCTCCGATGCGCGCTCTCCTCAAGGTGGCGTCGGTGCATGAAGCCGTTCCCGTCCACGACACACCCGCCGATTGTCTGGCGGCGCTCGAGCGTGGACGGGGATTCGTGGACGGCTGAGCGGACTCTGCAGCCGTCTCTTGTCCGGTTGACGAGCGCCAGGGCCGGGTCTCTCTCCTATCTCGCTTGCGGCTTGACGTAGCGTCGCCCCTCTCTATACTCAGTATATATCTACTGCGTATAGGAGGCACCCGTGTCGGTCGCCATGAGCTTGCTCGCTCTCTTGGACGAGAGCCCGAACTACGGCCTGCAGCTGCGGAACCTCTTCGAGGAACGAACCGGCGGCGTGTGGCCTCTGAACGTCGGGCAGGTCTACACGACGCTCGCCAGGTTGGAGCGGGACGGATTTGTGCGTCGCCGGCCTTCGGATGCGGACGAGAAGCTGTACGAGATGCTGCCGGCCGGCCGGCGCCGGCTGCGCGAGTGGTTCGCAACGCCGACGCGAAAGGACGCTCCAGAGCGTGATGCGCTCGTGCTCAAGCTGGTGCTGGCGCTCGGTCGCTCCGATCTCGACGCCGCCGATGTCATCCAGGCAGAGCGGAAGGCCGCCGTCGAGCTCCTTCAGCAATACACGAAGCTCAAGCGCGACGGCACCGAACACGACTTGGGCTGGCTCTTCCTGCTCGATTCGTTGATCTTCCAAGCCGAGGCGCGCGTCCGGTGGCTGGACATGTGCGAGGAGCGTCTCACTCGCACCCAACAACCCAAGTCGAACCGCAAGCCTTCCCGTCCGCGCGAGCGCATCGAGGTGAAGTCATGAACGTCTTGCAGATGACCGACGTCACGCGCATCCACGGCGCCGGGCACACGGCGGTGACTGCGCTGCGCGATGTCACGTTAGGAGTCGCCTCGGGGGAGCTTGTCGCCGTGATGGGTCCGAGTGGTTCGGGGAAGACCACGCTCCTATCCATCGCGGGCGGGCTCGACCGTCCGACGGCCGGAAGCGTCGAAGTCGAAGGCGCCGAAATCTCGGCGCTGCGCCCCTCCGAGCTAGCGCGGTTGCGCCGCCAGCGTATCGGCTACGTGTTCCAACAGCTCAATCTGATCGACGGTCTGACGGCTGCCGAAAACGTATCGCTTCCTCTTGAGCTCGACGGCGTCGGACGCAAGCAGGCTCGCCAAGCGGCGCTTACCGCAATGAGCGCCGTAGGGATCGAAGAGCTCGCGGATCGTTACCCGCAGGATCTTTCCGGCGGCGAACAGCAGCGTGTCGCGATCGCACGTGCCACCGTCGGCAAGCGATCGTTGCTTCTTGCAGACGAGCCGACCGGCGCGCTCGATTCGATCACCGGGGAAAGCGTGTTGCGGCTGCTGCGCGGCCACGCCGACGCAGGTGGCGCATCGGTTCTCGTCACGCACGACGCGCGTTTCGCCGCGTGGGCCGACCGCGTCGTATTCCTGCGCGACGGAAGGGTCGTCGACGAGACGAACACACCGGAGGGTCCTGAATCTTTGCTGGTGCCGCGATGAGCCGAGCGGCGATGCGCGCGTGCGCCCGCGTCGCGAGGCGTCAAGCGATGCGCGCGCCGGGCCGCAGCGCGCTGATCGTGGCAATGATTGCGTTTCCAATCGCTGCGCTGACGCTCGGCGCGACTTTGATCCGCACCTCGGTTCCTACGCTCGAAGAATACGTGACGGGCGAGATGGGATCGGCGGAACTGGTCGTTCATCCCGCCACCGCGGGCGACGTGGACACGGCTGCAATCGCGTCGGTGCTGCCGCGCGGCTCTCAGGTCGTCGCCATACACCAGTGGAATCACACGGAGGTCGTCAACGGCAGCCTGGTGTATGCGACCGTGTGGGAGACGTCGATCCCGATCGACCGGCCGCCGCTCCCTGGGCTCTACGTGCTCATGGCCGGACGCGCACCGACGCGCACCGGTGAGGCGGCTGTGGACCCGCGCGTTGTCGACGTGTATCGCGTGAGTGTCGGGGATGACATCGCGGTTGGTGGCCGCACATTTCATATCGTGGGGATCGCCGCGCGTCCGCTGCAGATGTCAAGTCCCACCCTGGTCGTCGCACCGGGCACGCTGGATCGTGCAGCCGTCGCCAATTCGGATGATGTCTTCGTAAGCAGCCTGCTCGTCGATCTTCCGAAGAACGCCGATCTGGCCTCAACGACGGCCCGGCTTGCAAAAATCGTCGTCGGATCGGACGTTCGGCTCCGCGGCAAGGATGCGCCCGACGCCGATGTGAGCCTGCAAGACCTCATCGCGACGCGCGACAACTCGGCAGCGAGCTTCATCAACGACGCTCCGGTTCTCACCGGGGTTTCGTTCGCGGGAACGACGCTGGCGCTGTTTGCGACAGGTCTCATCGCGGCGGCAGCGTTCGGTGTCGGCATTCGTCGCCAGCTTCGGATGCTCGGCCTCGTCGGCGCGACGGGCGGCGATCCGCGACATGTCCGCGCCGTCGTTTTGCTGGGCGGGACGTCGCTCGGCATCGTGGGTGCCGGCATCGGGGTTGCGCTCGGCATCGCCGGCGCTTTCGTTGCGACACCCTATCTCTACCGTTTCACCGATCGGCTTCCTGGTGCCGTTGTGCTGCATGCACCGACGCTTCTAGGAGCGGCGCTCCTCGGCGTCGTCGCAGCCACGCTGTCGGCGCTATGGCCCGCCCGCATCGCCGCTCGCATGTCCACGCTGGACGCACTCGCGGCACGCCTACCCCCGTCGAAACCGCCGGGGCGACTCGCGGGACGCGGACTGATCGTGTCGACGATCGGCGCAGCTGTGACCGCCGCAGGGATGATTCGCAAAGACGACGTTCTGCCGGCGGCCGGCTCGGTAATGATGGTCGGCGGTTTCCTGGTTGCCGTTCCACTCCTGATGAACCTGGCCGGCCGGCTCGCCGCCCGTATGCCGATGGCCTCCCGCCTCGCTGTACGTGACACGGCGAGACATGGACGGCGCACCGCGACGGCGATTGCTGCCGCCGCGCTCGCGCTCATGGCTCCGGTGAGCGTCGGCGCTCTCTCTTTGAGCGAAGAGGCTCATCAAGCGCAATACCAGTGGATCGGCAAAGACCACATCTTGATCGGGACCACTGGTTCCGAGACCGCCCCTCGGGAGATGCTGACGAAGATCCGCGATGCTCTACCTGATTCGATCACCGTCGGAATCAATTTCGCCGCCTGGGATGCCGGAGTCCGTAAAGGGACGGCCGGTACCGACGGTGGTGACGGTGGCCTCGCGTTCGTCGAGCGAACCGTCTTTTCCGTCGATGTGCGAGGACACAGTTTCGCCGCCGGATGGGAAAGCGCGCCGCTGTTCATCGGTGGCGCCGATCTGCTGCGCGCGTTACACGCGCAAGACGGCATCCACGCGCTCGAATCAGGAAAGATCGTCGGCATCGGTCCGGGATCCGTGGAAGCAGGGGTCGTGCGACTGCCGCTTCCCCCGACGGCAGCATTCTCTTCCTCGGACGGTGAGCGAATCGAGGTGTCCGCCGTCGCTGCGGGAGCGACCTCGTACGGCAACCGCGAACAGCTGCCCGGTTACGTGATCTCGAAGGACGCGGCGCGACGTCTCGGCCTTGTCCCGGGCGGCAGCGGGCCGGTCTCGCCGTCGTTCCAGACTCTTGTTGCCGCGCTCCGTCCCTTGACGAAGGACCAGATCCGTGACGTAAAGGAGATTGCAGCCGCATACCCGGGCATGTTCGTTCAGACGTTGGCCGACTTCCTCCCGCAGTTCCGAACGGCGCGCGCCGCAGCGACCGGAGCTGCGGCGCTTATCGCGCTTGGAATCGTGGCGATCACGGTCGCGCTCGTCGCGTCGGAGTCGCGGCGCGATCATGCCATCATGGTCGCCGTCGGAGCGCCTCCACGCGTGAGACGGCGCATCGCAGCGGCACGCGCCGGCTTGATAGCGCTACTCGCTTCAGTAATTGCCGTTCCCGCGGGATTCCTCAGTATCGCCGTCATACAATTTTCGCGCGCCGATCTCATGGTGCGTTCAACTTGCGCGCAGTGCTCCACGCACTTTCCAATCGTCATCCCGGTGGCGGCCATCAGCATCGTGCTGCTTGCCGTTCCTCTCCTCGCCAGCGGATGGGGATGGCTCGCCTCCCGGCGGCCGAAGAGCAACATGATGCTGCAGCCGCTGCAATGAGCTACGTGTCTCACCTGACACGAGCGATCTAAAGAACTCTGACCTCTCGGATCTTTCAGTCGCCCACGGCATAACGACATCGAAGGCTTTGTTTACGGTGGGATTGGCAGCGCCTTCGAAGGGCCGCGTGTTTCTTCTTTCAGCTTACAGCGCGAAGGGGGGCTTGCGGCAAGCCGTTGGTCGTGCTGCATGATGACCCGCCGAAGCGACAACCGACGGAAGGGATTCACGAGATGCCCGTGGCGATGAACGAGCATGCGGTGGTCATCGCCGGAGGCGGTCCCACGGGGTTGATGTTGGCCGGCGAGTTGGCGTTGGCGGGGATCAACGTTGCCATCGTCGAGCGGCGCGCGACCCAAGACCTCGCAGGCTCACGCGCGGGTGGACTGCACGCACGCACGATCGAGGTCTTCGATCAACGTGGGATCGCCGACCGATTCATCTCGCAGGGACAGGTCGCTCAGGTCGTGGCCTTCAACTCAATCCGTCTGGAAATCAGCGACTTTCCCACGCGGCACAACTACGGCCTTGCGCTGTGGCAAAACCACATCGAACGAATAATGGCCGAGTGGATCGGCGAGCTGGCGGTGCCGATCTATCGCGAACGTGAAGTGACGGGCCTCGCGCAGGACGAGACCGGCGTCGACGTGGAGCTATCCGACGGTGGGTCGCTGCGCGCGGAATATCTCGCCGGGTGCGACGGTGGACGGAGTCTGGTCCGCAAAAAAGCCGGCATCGAGTTCCCCGGATGGGATCCGACGATGAGCTGGCTGATCGCCGAGGTCGAGTGGTCCGAGGAGCCGGACTGGGGCTTCCGTCACGACGCGCTCGGCGTCCATGCACTCGGCAAGTTGGAAAATGAGAAGCAGATGCGGGCCGTGTTGACCGAGCAGCAGCCGAGACCCGAGCCCGAACGCACGCTGCGCGATCTGAGCGAGGCGCTCATCGCCATTTACGGGACCGATTTCGGGGTCCACAGTCCCATCTGGATCTCGAGCTTCACCGATATGACTCGCCAGGCCGCGGTCTACCGCGAACGACGCGTCCTGCTGGCCGGCGACGCAGCACACGTTCACCCCCCGATTGGCGGGCAGGGCCTCAACATCGGTGTGCAGGATGCGGTGAATCTGGGATGGAAGCTGGCACAGGTGATTCACCGAACGTCGCCGGAAAGCCTGTTGGATACATACCATGCCGAGCGCCATCCCGTCGCTGCGCGCGTGCTGCGCAACACGATGGCGCAAGTGGCGCTTCGTCGCACAGACGACCGCACGAAAGCGTTGGGCGACACTGTTTCCGAGTTCGTCGCCATGGACGAGCCTCGCAGACGTTTGGCCGCCGAGATGTCGGGTCTGGGAATTCATTACGACCTCGGTGATGGACATCCGTTGCTCGGACGACGCATGCCCGATCTCGACGTGATCACGGCCGACGGACCACTGCGGGTTTTCACCCTGTTGCACGATGCGCGGCCGGTGCTTCTCAACTTCGGTGAGCCCGGCGGCTGCGACATCACTCCATGGGTTGATCGCGTCCGGTTGATCGACGCCGAATACGTTGGCATTTGGGAGCTGCCGGCGATCGGTGCGGTCACCGCTCCCTCCGCCGTTTTGGTGCGGCCCGACGGCTATGTGGCGTGGGTCGGAGACCGCACGCAAGCGGGGCTCGCCGACGCGCTCACGACGTGGTTCGGACCGCCTAGATCAACGTACCAATAGGTTTCCGAGGGGCGGATCTCGACCGCACCGCCGAAGCGGACCGCCGGGAAGCGGGCGGCCATCTCGATGGCAGCGTCCGGGTTGTCGGCCTCCAGCACGAACACACCGCCGACGGCTTCCTTTGTCCACGAAGGGGCGCGGTGTCGGCGGTCCCCATCGAAGCACGCATGTCGACTTGATGGCCGCTCGAGACAGCGGTAAAGGATCAATGGCAGCGTTGCATGCGCCGGCGAGGGCTGAGACAACCGGGGCACCGCTTGGAAACTCTCGAGGTTTGGTTTGAAGTTCTACGATACTGGGAATCTCGTCCGGAAAGGGCCGACCCGCAGGGAAACCTGCCGGGTCACTTTCGTACCAATCTGAACGGAGTTGAGATGGTTGCCGATCTGGGAGTCAGGGCACCTCGCCACACGGTGCAGTTCTACGGCGCAGTCGATGAATTGACTGAGGCAGTGGGCCGGTATCTTTGCAAGGGGATTAGAGCGGGCAGCATCCCTGTGGTTATCGCTACGCCGACGCACCTTCGCGCCTTCGAATCGAGGATCGAAAGCGCCGGTATCGATCTTGCGTCCGCTCGTCGCACTGAACAATTCATCGCGCTGGATGCGGAGGAAACGCTCTCGCGTTTCATGATGGATGGGCGACTCGATCCCGAGGCATTCGACGCGGTCATCGGGGCGCTGGTCCGCGGACTGCACAGCCGTGGTGGGCGCGCCGTTGCCTACGGTGAGATGGTCGCTTTGCTTTGGGATGAGGGAAACGTCCTCGGCGCGCTGGAACTCGAAGGATTGTGGAATGAGCTGCTCGAGGGAGAAAATTTTGAGTTGTTCTGCGCGTACCCAGAGGCGGTCTTTGCTCACACCGATGCGGAAGCGTTGCACAGCGTGTGCGACATGCACTCCGAGGTCGTCGGATATCCATCGGCTCATCATCGTGACCCGCTCGATGAGGCAGGCGGTGAGGCGATGACACGCACCTTCGCGTGCAATGCGCGTTCAGCGAGGGAGGCCCGCCGGTTCACGAGGCACGTCCTCGAGGAGCTTGGACACGGGTCGGTGATTGAAGACGTGGTCCTAGTCGCCGGTGAGCTCGCCGCCAACGCCGTCCTGCATGCGCGATCGGCTTTCACGCTGGACATCCGCTCCGATGGCGCGACGATACGCCTCGCGGTGCGAGACCGAAGCACGTCTCCTCCCGAGCTCGCACCGGTGTCCAAGGAGCTGTCTTCATCGGGCCGTGGCCTGCGACTGATCCAAGCCGTTTCTTCTCGCTGGGGATACGAATCAAACGGTCAAGGCAAGACGGTGTGGGCCGAATTCAAGGAGGTGACCCCCGATGCGTGAGTCACCCCGTTCCAATGTCCTCGATTCTCCAGAAATTGCACCTCGAAGCCACGTCTGTTGGGTGGTTGCCGATGCCATGACGTATGAGGCGATGGCCGTAGAGATGTTGATCAAAGGCCGAGAATCCGGGGAGAAGATCTTCGCCTTCGGACCCGCCGACAGCGAGTCTAGGAAGGCTCTCCGACACGTGGGCGCGCTCGTGGCAGACCCTTACACCGACTTCCTCGGTGGCGGAGCCTTCGATCCCGAAGCCATGTTCACTATGTTCCGTGCTCAGATGGACGCGGCGCGGGCCGAAGGCTGGGACGGCTTGCGCGTTGTCGCCGACATGGACTGGTTGATCCCGACGGGGGCAACAACCGAGGAAGTCGTCGCCTTCGAAGCGCGTCTTGACAGCGTGGTTCACGAGCTCGGGGCAACCGTGGTGTGTGCCTATCGAGCAGAGACATTCGACGCCGACGCGATCGACGGCATCGCCGCCGTTCATCCGGTCGTCTCGGGCGCTGATCCCGCGTTCCAGCTCGTATCGACCGGTGCCGGGCGGTGGAGGTTGTCCGGCGAGATCGACTTTTCTGCACTGGCGTCCCTCGATGCTGCGCTGGAGGCGATCACGCGCGAGCCGGCCGTTATCGACCTTGCGGATCTGCGCTTCATCGATTGTGCAGGGATGCGGTCTCTGGCGCGCACGCTGGCATCGTCTGAGATCAGGCTCACGCACATTCCTCGATTTCTCCGACGACAGTGGGATCTCACTGGCCTCTCGGCGCTGGCGCCGTTGCTCGACGGCGACGGTCTCGATAGGGCCCTGCTGTCCCCGTGAATGCGGTCGTAGCACAGCGCTCATAGAACCTCCCTCATCTTCTCGCGCGCTTATGAGGGACCGATTCTTGTAGTGCGGGAGGGCTGCTACGACCAGTGGAAGTGCGACGCAGGGGGGGCCGCCCGCCCCTCATGATATGCTATGATATTGTCATGGCGCGAACGGCAACGTTGGTTCAACTGAACCAAGACCTTCTCGCCGCACTCGACCAGCGAGCTGCGGAGAAGGGAGTCTCGCGATCGCAGCTGATCCGCGAGGCCATCGAGGCTTACCTCGCCGACGCACTCAATGCGGCCATCGACCGCGAAATCGTCGAGGCTTATCGGCGACAGCCTCAAGTCGATGACCCGGCGTGGGAAGCTGCGCTGCGGGAGTCGATCTCTGCCGAGCCCTGGTGAACCGCGGCGAGATCTGGTGGGCCGAACATCCCGACGCCGGCCGGCGCCCCTATCTCATCCTCACCCGACAAGGCGCTTTGCCCGTGCTCTCGGGGATCGTCGTCGCCCAGATCAGCCGAACCATCCGCGGTATTCAGACCGAGGTAGGGCTCGACGCCGATGACGGGATGCCCGAGCCGTGTGCTGCGAGTTTCGACAACATTCTCACGATCCCAAAATGGTCCCTGGTCGAACGGATATGCCAACTCGACCTTCCCAAGCTTCACCAGGTGTGCCGCGCATTGCGCACAGCGACCGGCTGTTGACAGGTCAGCTCTACGAGCGAGGGCCATGCCGGACTCGTAACAGGCGTTCCGATTGAGGGAACCGCGAAAGAGCCCTGCGTTTGAACTTTCGTGGCGCGCATCCAACCTTCGTCAGGCCTCGAAGCCGCGACGACGCTTATCTACGGTCCGCCGCTCAGCGAACCATTCCGAGCGCAGAGGCAAGCAGCCTTTTCCCTTTGGCGGCTCGAACGACCAAGAGGTAACGGTGCCCCTTCTTCAGTCTCGAGGCGCGCACGCCGACCGAGAAAGTCTTGGTCTTGAGCGCCTGGCTTCGCAAGACGAGCGTTCTCGCTGCGAGATAACGCGGCGTGTTCGACGGGCCCAGGTCGTATACCGTCACCAGGCACGTACGCGTGCGGCTGCAGCCGCCGATCGTCGCGGTCACGATCGTTCTTGCTCCGGATACGCGCGCTCGCGTGCGAGCCGACACCAGCTTGTTCGAGACGCGATATCGCGGCACGCTGAACGTGATGTTGCGCACCGTGACCAGCAGGCCATCGGCGCCGTTTTCCGCTGCGGTCCACCTCGCGTAGATGGGCGTGTCGTTCGTTCCGGCATCGCCCAATCGCGTCGTGGTGAAGACGTAGTTCGCGTCGGCGGGAAGCACGCCATAGAGATGCACGAGCGCGGCAGCCGGGATGAACGCTTCGAGTATTCCGAGCTGGGGTGAACCTTCAGACGTCGTATGCGTCGAGGCTGCCTGGATGTCGAGCGTCGGCGCCTCCGGCGAGCCGCCGGGCTCGAGGAACCCCGCGATCGCGCGTTGGGTTGCGAATACCGCGCCGGTGAGCGCAGGGTCGAGCGTGTCGTCGAGGCTGAAGACCATCGTTGCGGTCAGTGTGTGCCCGTCCTCCCGCGCAATCGCGCAGTTATAGATCGGCGTTGCGGTGCACCCGTTGTCCGACCAATGCGCGATATACGGGGCGAGCGCCGGGCGAAACTTGATGTGCACGGTTGCGTCGTCCTGGCCAAGGTCTGTTGTGTTCCAATACAGGATGTCGCCGTTCACCCACGTCCAGCGCAAGCTCTTACCGAGGGTGTTCAGCGCGACGGTCATGTCGAAGATTGTGGCGGCATCCACCGACGGTGTTACGTTCGCGCTCGGATCGGCGAAGTTGTAGCCGATGGTGTCTCCGTCGTCGTACCCGATCGTGAGTCCGACCCGGTTCGGAGTCCCGTAGCAAACCCCTTGCATGGGTGTCTGATCGGACGTGCAGAGGTTGAAGGGCGAGATGACCGTGCTTATCTCGCCTATGGGAACTCTTGACGCTACGGTGGTGCCGTCGGCGATCACTGAGGTTACGGTGTCGCCGTTGAGAACCGTCAGCGACTTCACGAACGGTCGGGCTTCGACGCCTCCGGCGAGATCGGCCCAACCGGCCGAGTGCATGGTGTTCGCCGGATCGGTCGACGCGAGATCCATCGACGCCTGCGTCGGCATCCCGGCCGAGATCACAGGGTCCTCCGCGCCCGCAACCGACGGCGATACGAGAACGGAAGCCGCCAGGGCGCCGGCGAGGAGAACAGCAGTCAATGCACGGAAGGCGTTCGGGAGAGTGGTCATTGCGAGAGCATCGGAAGGCCGCTCCGCGAACACGATGGCCCTGCGAGAGGGTTCCTTCTCGTCAGATCTGCTCACCCGAACCAGCGCATTCCCCGCTTTTTGGCTCGACACAGGTAGGAGGTTCACGCGACCTGGGAGCTGTGTCCGTCCGAGCGGAGGTGTCCGGTGCGAAGCCGGGCACCTTTTTACGTGCGCGGATTCACGGGGCCAAGGGGAGCCGGTCGAGACCACGCTCTCCCGGCTCCAGGATCGAGGGAATCGGTGCAGATCCGCAAGGGTCTACTTCAAAGGTGTCCGACCTCGGTCCACTCCTCATGTTCGCACTTCATGAGGAACCGATTTGCAAGGTCCCGTCGCTGCGTCGATGTGTGCGCGCGCCGATCATGCTGACGGCCATGACGCAATCACGTGATCCGCGGTTGTGCCATGCGTGGCGCGTGCCGTTCTGAACCACGGAATCGCCGGCGCGCAGCTGAACCTTGGCGCCGTCGTCGAGCTCGAGCGCAATCTCGCCCGAGAGCACGAAGATGAGATCGATCGTGTTTGTGGTGTGCATCACGAAGTCCGGCTCGAGGCTTTCTGCGAGGCCGGGGAGCTTTCGTTGGATCTCTGCGAGGGCGACCGTCATGTCGATGCCTTGCAGAAGACCTTCTGGTGGGAAGGTCACGAGCGCGAATCGGAACCCCTCCTCCGGTGGGAACCAGTCGTGGGTCGCGGGACGCTTGCCGAGGTCGGGGAGCTCGGGAATCGTGTCGCTTCCCCACAAACCGTGGAACTCCGAGCCGGGGCTGATCGCGATCGTGATCGGGTCCACGAGCTCATCGCTCGCGATGACCGATTTCCCCTCCGACGTCCTTCCGGTCACCACTCGCCGAACCTGCATGGCTCGCTCCTTCCGCCGTTGCCGTCCTTGCGGTTGCGTACTTAGTACGCTACAGTGTATACGTGGCTGCCGTCAAGAGGCACGTCCGCGGGCGGATCGACCGCGACCATGTCGTCGAGCGCGCGGTCGCCATCGCCGACCGCGGCGGGATCGAGGCGTTGACGATGCGCCGGCTCGCCGAGGCCTGCGGTCTCAGCCCGATGGGCTTGTACCGACACATCCGCGACCGATCTGACCTTCTCGACCTGATCGTCCAGCGGGTGCTCTTGGACATACCGGCCCCGCCTTCTCGCGGCTCGTGGCAGACCAGGACCCGGCGGCTGTTCGAGGGAATGCGAACGGTGTCGCTAGCCCATCCGGGGGTTGTCGCGCTCGGCGTGGCGCGCGCCACACCCGTCCCGGCGATGGCAAGGTTCACCGACCACGCGCTCGGCATCATGAGCCAGGCCGGCTTCGCCGGCGACCAAGCGATGATGGCGTACGACGCGATGCTGATGTTTACGATCGGCTCGGTGCTGTGGCAGATTCCGCGCAGCGGCGCCGAACGCGAGGGACTGCTTCGAAGCGCAACTCCCTCCGAAATGCCTCACCTATTCGAGCATGCGACCGTGTTGGGCCGACGCGATCCCGATGCGTATTTCTCCTACGGGTTCGTCGCTCTGCTGACGGGACTGGACGAACAACGTCGAAGCCCCACCCGGTAATGCTGGAGAAACCGTGCCGCCGGAATGCTGCTCTCGCCCGCCATGCCGACCCGACCTACGTCACGGTTGCTTGCGTCCGTTTGCAAATAGATAACAAGGGTAGGCACACAGCATCAATCGAAAGGAAGGTCCATGACCGACGAAGAGATCGTTCAACTGTTGATCCGAGGCATCAAGGTTCTCCCCGATGACATGACGGATGCCGAGGCCGCTACCGCCCGATATCCCCGCAGAACCTCTCGCGAGGGTAGAACCACGGCGATTTATCGGAAGCTCACCGACGCGGCTCAAAGAAGGGATCGTCGATGAAGGGGGACATACACAGTGGCCGGAGCGGTTCATGATAAAGCGCTCGGGGTGCGCGCGGCTGTCCCCGGTGCACGGAGGCGGAGCGATATTCATGCGAACCCGGGGATGACCTGGCCATCGGCTTTGGGTGAGTTCGAAGGATCGACGGCGTGTCGCAGAGCCCGCCGGGGAGCCCTCCCTTTGAGCAAGGCGGACTTTCATCATCGGACGTGGACTCCCCCGACCCGGCCTCAAAGGGCAGAGTCGCATCTTCACGCAGCCTGGGCAATAACATTGGACAACGGTCGGTCTCGCGTAATAATCGGCGCGTGCCGGATAGGAGCGAGCTCGCACACGGTCGAACTTCTTACGCCGCTTCTGCGTGGGTCGAGGCGCACAATTCACTGACCGCCGCCGACCGAGCGGCTCCCCTCGCCCCGCCCGACCTCGAGCTGCTCGCCTGGTCTGCGTACATGCTCGGCCTCGATGATGAATACGTCGAGGTGTTGGAGCGCGCGCATAACGCGTATCTGGATGCCGGCGATGTCGCACGCGCCGTGCGACTTGCGTTCTGGATCGGCCACAACGCGTTGTTCCGCGGCGTGACCGCACGGGCGATGGGTTGGTTCGGCCGCGGGCAACGGTTGCTCGAGGAATCGCGCCAAGACTGCGTCGAGCGCGGATACATGCTGATTCCCGTGTGGCTGGAGCAGATGGCCCGAGGGGATTACAAGAGCGGGTACGCGACCGCGATCGAGGTCGCACGCATCGGTGAACGGTTCGAAGACGCGGACCTCATGTGGCTTGCGCGGGACGAACAAGGCCGCGCCTTGGTCAACATGGGAGACGTTGCGGCCGGCCTCCGCCTCGTTGATGAACTCTTGATCGTCGCAAATCGAGGCGATCTATCACCGATCGTAACGGGCATCGTGTACTGCAACACCATCGCGTTCTGTCGCGACACATTCGAGCTTCGTCACGTACAAGAATGGACGCACGCGTTAACCGTGTGGTGCGATCGGCAGCCCGAGATGGTTGCCCATAACGGCTTGTGCCTTGTTCATCGGGCGGAGATAACCCAGTTGCTGGGCGGATGGTCGGACGCGTTGGAGCAAGCACGTTACGCCGCAAAGCGATTCACGCAAGGCACGCTGAATCAGATCGGGTGCGGCAAGGCTTGGTACCGCCAAGGTGAGATTCATCGTTTGCGAGGCGAGTTCGACGACGCCGAGCAGGCGTACCGGCAGGCAAACGCTTTTGGTGTCGATCCACAGCCGGGACTGGCACTTCTGCGGTTGGCGCAGGGCAAGAGCGATGCAGCTGCAGCGGCCATCCGGCGCGCGGTTTCGGAGCGAACACAGCCACTTGAGCGTGTTGCACTACTACCCGCGTACGTTGAGATAGCAATCAACGTTGGAGCACTCGAGCGCGCGTCCGCCGCATGCAAGGACCTGGAGGAGATCGCCGATCTCCAGGCGACCGAGGAGTTGCGTGCGATGTCGGCGCAGGAACGCGGACGATTGCTCTTGGCGCAGGGCGATCCCGAAGGTGCTCTGGAGTCTCTGCGGCGCGCGTCGGTCCTTTGGCACGAGCTGCAAGCTCCGTATGAGGTTGCACACGTAAAGGTTCTCATCGCGCTGGCGTGTCGCGCGCTGGGCGACCACGAGACGGAAACCCTGGAAATGGACGCCGCGCGCAGCACGTTCGAGCGACTCGAAGCGAAACTCGCTCTTGCGGGACTGAAGCCTGAAACGAGCTATCGCCTGTCGGATCGCGAGCTCGAAGTTCTGCGCCTGGTCACTACAGGGAAAAGCAACCGCGAGATCGCGAAGGTGCTCGTCATAAGCGAACACACGGTCGCCCGTCACGTACAGAACATCTTCGCCAAGCTCGGCGTCAGCTCGCGTACGGCCGCGAGCGCATTCGCGTACGAGCACGATCTCGCTTGATTCCGCCGTGGTGAGAAATCACCACGCCCCGACGCCTCGGACTGGTGAATCTTGGCGATGCGGCCGTGTTGCCTCGCCGATACCGTCACGGCTGACATCACGATGAGGAAGGAGGATGGACATGTACGTGACAGTGCAGCACAGCTTCAAGAACCCCAGCGTCGCGTTCGCCCGGGGATAGTGCAGCACAGCTTCAAGAACCCCAGCGTCGCGTTCGCCCGGGGGGAGCGGCTGATCAAGATGGAGGGTGCGCCGGCAGGCGCGAAGGTTCTGCAGTTTTACCCCGCGAGCAACGGATCGGGCGCCGCGTGCCTCTGGGAGTCTCCGACGGTGGAAGCCGTTCAGGGCTACGTCGACGAGACGTTGGGGGATTCGAGCTCCAACCTCTGCTACGAGGTCGATGCGGAACAAGCCTTCGCGAAACAGCCTCTGGGTATCCGCGAAACGCCGCTCATCAACGCGTAAGAACGTCCAACAGCAAGAGCGTCCATGGAGGACGCTCTTGCTGTGTCCTCTCGTCGGTGATCAACCGACGATCGCACGCGCGGGATCATGAGGGCCCGCTCATCAATGCGCCTTCCGCGGTCAGGTTCGCGCCGGCGAACATCTCGATGTGAGAATGCGTCCGCTCGTGGCCGCAATGGGGGTGACGTGAAGGAGCTTCGTCTTGCTGACCTTCTGGTCGGCTTGTCGGCGGTGACCGACCTCGGGATGGGCCAGCCCATCGGATCTGCGGCGCGCGCGTGCCTGCTCGCCGTTCGGCTCGCCGAAATCGCTGGACTTTCAGACGTGGAAGCTCGCGACGTGTACTACACCTCATTGCTTCAGCACATCGGATGCACGGCCTTCTCACACGAGTCCGCACGCTTCTTCGCAGATGAGCAATCAGTCAAGCAGGCGACCCAGGTAACCGATTTCAACGATCCCAAAGACATCTTCCTCGGATACGTTCCCACGATCACAAAGGCGGCTCCACCGGGCGAGCGCGGACGCACATTGCTCTCCGCGTTGGTTTCCTCGCGAGGGATCACCGACGGATACATGCTGAGCGCGTGCGAGGTTGGGTTCAACATGGCGCGACGGCTGGGGCTGTCCGAAGGAGTTCAACAGGGCCTGCTGCAGATCTTCGAATCGTGGAACGGAAAGGGCCGGCCGCGCAAGCTAAAAGGAGAAGCGATCTCGAAGGCCTCCCGGGTTGCGCTCGTCGCTCACTATGCATCGTTGTTCGATCGCATGGGCGGATCTGCCGCATCGACTGCGGCGATCAAGAAACGGTCCGGGGGATACCTCGATCCGTCACTCGCCGAGACGTTTTGCGATCACGCCGAGACACTGTTATCGGATCTGGCGACCGTAGATGTGCTCAAGACGCTGTGTGCGGAAGAGCCCAAGCCAGAACTCGTCTCACCGCAATGGCGGATCGACGAGACGCTGCGTGCCTTCGGTGACGTCGTCGACCTCAAGGCTCCCTATTTCCACGGTCATGCCGCCGCCGTGTCGTCGCTCTCCGAGCGAGCAGCGGAGCGACTCGGGCTGTCGGCCGAGGAAGTGGCCGGCGCGCGCCGAGCGGGCTGTGTGGCGGACGTCGGCCGAGCGGCCATCGCGAACGGCATCTGGGAACAACCGCGCGCGCTGCACTCGAGCGAATGGGCGCTCGTTCGCTTGCATCCGTATCACACCGAGCAAGTCCTTGATCGCTCGGAGACGTTGGCGCCGCTCGCTCCGCTGGCGGGCGCGCATCACGAGCGACTCGACGGGTCGGGGTACTACCGGCGCTCGGCAGCGTCCGCGTTGCCAATCTCCACGCGCATCATCGCAGCCGCCGATTCGTATGCGGCGATGGTCGAGCCTCGTCCGCACCGAGCGGCAATGACCCGGGAGCGCGCAGCGGAAGAGCTTCGATCGCATGCGCGGGCCGGTGAATTCGATCCCGATGTCGTCGATGCTCTGCTGGAAGCCGCCGGACATGCCACGAGCCGAGTGCGTCGCGACTGGCCCATGGGGCTCAGCGACCGTCAAGTCGAGGTTCTTCGGTTGGTCGCGGACGGTCATTCGAACCGGGCCATCGCCGAACAGCTCCATATCTCTGCCCGCACCGCCGAACACCACGTCCAAGACGTGTACGCAAAGATCGGCGTCTCCAGCCGAGCCGCAGCGGCTCTATTCGCGATGGAACACAACCTCCTCGGCCCGAAGGATTGGTAGTTCTACCGATGTCCGGCGCGAC
Source organism: Actinomycetota bacterium (assembly GCA_020201525.1). Lineage (GTDB taxonomy): Bacteria > Actinomycetota > AC-67 > AC-67 > AC-67 > JAIVGO01. The sequence continues at coordinate 18,523 of JAIVGO010000035.1, forward strand.
CGGCCGGATCTAATCTCCCGCCACGAAGTCGATCCCGTTCGACGGCGAAGGAGGTGCTCCCGTGGCACGAACAGTGCAGCAAGACCACGGCCTCGACGAGGCCCGAGAGCAAATCCGGGAGGTCTGGGAGACCATGGCCCCGGGGTGGGAGGCGCGTCGCGCTTATCTCGCGGAGCTCTCGAAGGACATCACAAGCTGGCTCGTCGACAGGCTCGAGCCGAAGCCCGGGCAGACGATCCTCGAGCTCGCAGCCGGCCCCGGAGACACGGGCTTCGCCGCGGCGCGCAGGATTGGAGAGAATGGCCGGCTGATTTCCACCGATCTCGCGCCGGCGATGGTCGAGGTGGCCCGTCGGCGAGCGGCGGAGGTCGGCGTGACCAACGCGGAGTTCCGCGTCCTCGACGCAGAACGCAACGATCTCGCCACCGATTCAGTCGACGGCGTCCTCTGCCGCTGGGGCTACAGCCTGGTGCTCGATCCGCTCAAGGCGCTAACCGAAACCCGGCGCGTCCTGCGCCGCGGAGGGACGCACACCTTGTCGGTCATGGCATCGCCGCAAGAAAACCCTTGGGGTTCGTTGATGATGCGTTCGGTCGTCGGCCTCGGTTTGATCCCGCCTCCCGATCCGCGTCATCCGGGTGGGTTGTTCTCGCTCGCCGACCACGACGACCTTCACAAAGTCATCGATGAAGCCGGGTTCTCGCATATCGAGATCGAGGACGCGGCCTTCCGACTTCGCTTCACAGGCTTCGACGACTACTGGCGCTTCATTCTTGAGTTCGCCGGCGGCGTGTCGGCGCTCCTACGGAGCTTCCCTCCGGATACGTTGGCGAAAGTGTGCGATGCGACCGCCGCCGCAATCGCCGAATTCAGAGTCGGCGAGGGATACGAGTTTCCGGCGCTGACCGTGAACGCTGCTGCGAGATGACGCTCAGTTGAGCGGGGAGCCTTGCTCCCCGCTCAACGAACGCGATCATCCTCAAGTGTTTCTCTTGAAACGGTGCGCGCGAGCGATGGTCACTTCCACCCAATTGACGAGACGCGCCCATCAACCGACGATCGGACATCTGCGAGTTCGGTCGCTGAAACGATCGGCTCGTCAGAGGTAGGTGTCGGGAACAGGGCCTGTGACTTCCACCGAAAACTTTTCGCCAGCGCGACGAGCTTCTCGTCGTTCAGCCCACCCGCGGCGGCTGCCATCTCGTCGAAGTAGCCGATCATCGCCGCAGGGATGTAGAAGTTCAGCTTGGACTCTGCATCTGCCGACGCGGAACCCGTGCTCGACGCCTGCGGGGATGTAGATGAATGCCCCGGCCGGGCAGAGGATCTCCTCGCTTTCCAGGAAGATCACGTACTCCCCATCGATAACGTAGAAGGCCTCGGCCGCTTCATGGTGAATGTGGAGCGGCGGTCCAAAGCCGGGCGGCTCGTCTGCCTCCAACAGGGTGAAGGCGTCACCGGTCGCCTCCCGGTCGGCCTTGACCGTCATCTTGAAGCTTCCGAGGTCGATGGGTCGCCCTTCGCCACGCTGAAACACATACGGCTTGGCGGTGACCATGCGGCTCCTCCCCTGCGGCAGTTTCTGCTCACATTACGGCCAGACGTATGTCTTCTCCGCGGGGACGTCGCCGAACAGCGGGCGGTAAAAGTCGGGGTCCTTCCGCACGAGAGCGCAGCGATGCGACAGGTGAACATCGTCGCGACCCAACCAAGGCGGCAACGCGCCGGCGGCGCGCAACTCCGCCTCGGTGCGCGCGCCCGTCTCGACGGTCGGCTCGGCGATCCACGCGGCGATCCGCGACTCGAAGCTCGTGGTGATCCCGGGCGTCGGTCACATGGTGAACCTCGAAGCACCGGCCGAGTTCGACGCCGAGGCGCGCGCGTTTCTGGGCGCGCTCGGCTGACGCTTAGACGTCTATGCGCGCGTTCCGGCGTCATTCAATTCTTCACGGCATAGAGTCGCCATTCGCCCGGCAGGCCCTTGAGCCCGTGCGCCCCGTGGTCGTCGAACTCTATGCCTGAGCCGGCGAGAAGATCCCGCACCGTGTGTGACACTAGGATTTCGCCGGCGCCGGCCTTCGACGCGACCCTCGCGCCGATGTGGACGGCCAGCCCCCGAAGCCGGTCGCCAACCACCTCGCATTCCCCGGTATGAAGGCCGATTCGGAGGTCAACGCCAATCTCGCCGATGGAGGAGAGGACCGCGCGAGCGCACCGGATCGCGGATGTGGGCGATTCGAAGGTCGCCAAGAAACCATCGCCGGCGGTGTCGACCTCGCGTCCGCCGAACCGGCGGAGCTCGGCACGCACGCGCGAGTGATGCGCCTCGATAAGGTCCGTCCACGCGCGGTCGCCCAGAACGCGTGCGCGCTCCGTCGAGCCGACGACGTCTGTGAACATCACCGTGGCAACGACGCGCGTCGGTTCCGCGCCGCCCCGACGCCCGGTAAGGAACTCCTCGATCTCATCGGCGATCGCATCGATGTCGCCGCCCCACAGCGCGAACTCGTCCCCGGGCAATTCGACCCATCGCGCGCCCGGGATCCGCTCGACGATGTAGCGCCCGTGGTCGACCGAGTTCACCGTGTCGCCTCCGCGATGCATCACAAGCGTGGGGACCGCGACGCGCGACAGGAACGGGCGTACGTCCACGCCCTGAGTCATCTCGCCGAGGAGCAGTACGGCGCGGGGGCTCGCCCCCTGCCGCATCATGGCATACCACCATTGACTAAAGGCACCCTCGTCCGACTCAGACCACGCAGAGTCGTGGAAGGGCGACGTCTTTCCCCACTCATCCTTCACCCATTGACGGAAGGCATCCCACTGCTCGACCGTCGTGCCGATGGGGTAATCCTCGCTCCATTCTCCCTTGGCGAAAGTTCCGCAGAGGATGAGGCCGGCAACACGCTCGGGATGAAGGGCCGCGGCGGCGATACACGCGGGGCCGGTGTCGGAGTTCCCGAAGAGTGTCGCGCTCTCGCTGCCCGCCGCATCGAGCACCGCCAACAAATCGGCGACGCGTTCCTCCAGCGTCGGGACCTCGGTCAGCCGGTCCGACAGTCCCAGCCCGCGCGGGTCCATAAGGATGAGGCGCGAGAAGCCGGCGACGTGGGTCAGGAAACGGCGCACGCGCGGTTCTTCCCAGAGCATCTCCACGTGCGTGACCGAACCCGGGATGAAGAGGAGATCGGGGCCTGCCGCGCCAACGATTTGGTACGCGATCGCGGTGCCCTCGTTCCAGGCGTAGGCGGTCTGCGGCCGGTTCACCGCCGGAATAATCGGCCGCGACCGGCGCCGAACGCAAGCGCCCCGTTGGCGCGCCGAAAATCTTCGCCTAGAAGTCGCTCAAAGGTACTTCTTCTCCTTCACGGTCCCCCAGCATCATCTCGCATTCGCGCGAGCTGGCTGTCGATCACCTGAAGGATGCTTGGGGGGACAGCCTCCGTCTCGTTTTGGACGGCTGCCGCTGCTGCGGAGGCTCGCTCGATGATGTCGTCGACGATCGCGGCGGCGCGGCGTCGCGAGAATCCCCAAGCAGCGGCTTCGTTGACGAGTCGATCGACGGTTACGCGATCCATACGTTGAACGGTGTCGACGTGCATCGCTAGGCGATCGTCCCCATAGATGAGGGTAGACATGAGGTCGTAGAGAGGGGCCAGTCGAAGCGCGCCGGATTCGTCGTGAACGATGGAGAAATTCTTGCCGTGCGCATCTCCGTTTCCAATGAGGACATTCATTGTCACCGCCCGGAGAAGAATGTCGAGAGAATCATTTCCTACGGCCGTCTGAAGGATGCCGGCAAGGCTCCGGAGCGAGGGGCCGCCGTCTTCTTCATACTTCTTGTCTGGATCGGTACCGGTCGCCTGACAGAAATCTTCTTGATGAATACGCTCGACGGAACCGTCGGCGCGGATCATGCGGTCGTAACGTTCGACAAGAATCAAACGCCGACCGTTCACCGTTACAGCTTCGACATGAGCAACCGGCAAGCCAAGGTGCCGCGCGAAACGCATGCAGAAGACTTCGTTTTCTACTGTGTTTGGATAACGCGCGATCTCGGGCTTGAGGATGTGAGTCGATGGAGTGCCGTCCACGGGCCGCCCCCACTTGCCGTCGGGCATACGTGTCAGGAGCAGTTTTTCCTGGACTCCGGCCAGCGAGATTCGCACGCGGCCTCCTGCGCCCAGCGGTGCGCCGCGGAGATTTTCAACAAGCCGGCCGATGTCCTTTTCGCTGAGCGGCTCCGCGGTCAGCGTCGACGCCGGCGGTGGAGCCGGCTCATTGTCGGGCTGGATCACCAAAGCGCCGGCACAGTCTCGGCCGAGCTCTCGAATCAGCGCGTAGGTGTCATCGCGTGGAACGCGAACATCGTTGGCGATTGCCCTTCTCTGCTCTCCTTCCGGGAGCAAGCCGTCGAGAAATGGTCGAACGATCCCATGCGGATAGCGTTGGTCTGCAAGCGGCAGCGACAGGGAAAGGAGCGGCGTTCCGAGCTGATATCGCGCCAATGCCTGCTCGGTGTACGAAAGCCGAAGCCGGCCGCGTTCCTGCTCGATGCTTGCTGCGTGGATTCCGTAGAGCCAGACGGCGAGCGAATACACCGCTACCAATCCGCCCTCTCCAAAGTGATCCGAACGCCCAATTGCTTCAGCACACGAAGCAAGCGCTTCACATGTTCAGTCTCTCGGCCGTTTTCGAGCGCCGAAAGGTAGGTCCTGTTGAGGCCGCTCCGGTCAGCAAGTTCGTTCTGAGAAAGCCCCACCTGTTCCCTATAGTGCCGAATAGCCGCGCCAAGCGATGCAGTCGTGTAGACACGGAAGGGTGCTTTCTCATCTGAGTCTTGGTCTGTTGTCTTCATTTTAGGACATGGTAGCATCGTTCGGTTTTCAGGACAAGTATACGATGTCCCGATTCCAGGACAGATTTACCTGCGCGCCCACGCATCGAGTCGTGCCGGGCGCACATTTCTTAGTAGCGCAGGCTTTTGAAGATCTTCACCGCCACATCGACGTCGGGCAGAGCCAGATATTGATCGACCGACAGTCGCTCGCTTCCGTCTGACGACTGCGCTCCGTTCCCAAGCTGAACACCCTCGCCGGACATGAGTTGAACGAGAGCCTCGGTTGTGTGCTCTTTGCTCCGGAAGATCGGATAAAACAAGCACTCACCTGTGTCCCCCGTCTCGAACGAGTCCTTTCTGAAAGCCGTCGCGTCGACGACCGCAAGCGACTTGTGCTGTTCGACAGTCGCGACAATGACGCGGAGCGGATTGCGACTCCCCTGCACGTCCAGTGGAAGAACCCGGTCGACGAACACGTGCGGATCCCTTTTCTCGTCGCAGCCTCCGCCGATGCCGGACAGCGGCGCCGTCCACGTCAGCGTGAATCCGTTCGGCGACGTCAGTTGCAGCCGGTCGCCGGACTGTCGCCTACTGCCGAGATCGAGCGCCTTCGTCTCGGCATTCCAGTCGCCGGGGTAGCGAAAGGCCATCCCTTCCCACGGCGACGTGTAGGAGTTCCAGCCTTCGTAGGGATCCGCGAGGACCGGCCCCGTCGGCGTAGGCGTAGCCGACGGCGTCGCACGCGTCACGGAAGGTTGGGTGCCGCACGCGGCGGCAACCACGAAGATCGCGATCAATGCCCGGTGGATGTGCAATCGCCCTCCGAAAGTCTGCGGCACGATTCTAGCTGCGCGCACCCGACCTCTTTGGGAGTCCACGACCTAGGCCGTAGATTTTTTCAGATCCATGCCGACCAGCCTTTCCAAATGGTTAAGATACTTAACTATATCTTGCGTCAAGTCTTAGTCCAGACGCTGCACTGTGCCTTGGACGGAATTGATCGCGAGATCGATGATCATCTGGGCAGCCGTCGATGAAGGTGCGAACTACGCACTTGGTTTGACGCCGCCCGCATATCCAATCGCAACCCACGCTCGAGGGCTGTTCGGTCACAGTGCCTACGGACTCGCTCTCGGAGCGTTGCTTGGAGCAACCAAGAGGCTCACTACGTCCAGGTGAGACACAGCCGCCCACACAAAGACGTGGATCTACGTCTGGACGGACTTCTCCAAAGGCCTCAACCAAGCCGGCGGGGCAACCAGGAGAAAGTCCCTCGGGCCAGCCGCGTCGGCGCTCGTTTCACCATGTTACAGCGCAGAAGACCATTTGAATCTTTCAATCTCACTTCGGAGGTGGTTATGGCTACAAGACCCAGGACACACCAACTCGCGCCGACACCAGATTGACTCGATCCCCGTGATGTGGCCAAGTTCACTGCTTCGGCCGTCCCAGGACGACGACTGAGCAAGTACGGGCTCGACGCCCATCTCTCCCGGCCGGTTCTCAAGGTAGCAATCTTGAGTAAGACTTCGAGCTCACCAACCACTTTGTCGGACTCAGTTCGTCTCACGGCGCGTAGTGCAGACGAGCGGGACCGTGTAGCCAAGCCTTTCTGCTGCTCAGCGGAGGCGGAAGGAATCGAACCCACCCGGCCCGGTTAAGGGCCGCACCGGTTTTGAAGGGCGATTAGGTTCACATGGTCAGGTCCGATGGAGTCGGATTGAGTTGTATATGCGCAGGTCAGATCGCACCCGCCGTTGGACGGTGTCTGTTGGGTTGAACTCGAACATGGCACTCCGATGAGG
>JAIVGO010000197.1 GCA_020201525.1 Actinomycetota bacterium
GCGTCGGACTTGCCGCCGTTGTCGGCGCCTTCATCGCCGGCAGCGTCTTGGCGGAATCTCGCGACCGGTTCTCACTCCACCAGGACATGCAGCCGGTGGCCGACCTGCTCACGCCGTTCTTTTTCGTGGTCACCGGCGCTCAGTTGAACCTCAAGAGCTTTGGCGAGCCGGCCGTTCTCGCAATTGCCGCCGCGATCACGGCGGTCGCCATCGCCGGAAAGCTGGTGGGTGGACTCGTCGGGGCACGCTCAATGGGCCGGAAGTCGGCACTCGTGATCGGCAGTGGAATGATCCCGCGGGGCGAAGTGGGAATTATTGTCGCGGGGCTTGCCTTGCGGTCCCGCGTCATCGATCGCGAGCTGTTTGCGGCCGTCATGGCGATGGTTGTGATCACCACGCTTATCGGACCGCCGCTCATGAAAGCGGCGATCATGCGGCTCAGACCTCCGCCGGTTCCACCTCGCGCTTCAGGGTCATCCGGATAAGCATCCCCGAGTCGGCGGAACGCTCGATAACGGTGTCCGTGATCAAGGACCGAATGAGCATGAGCCCCAAGCCATTTTCGAGAGAGCCCGGCAACGGTGTAGCGCCGATGACCGGGACCTCATCTGGATTGAAGCCCCGGCCGCGATCGCGGACCTCTATGACGAGGGCATCCTCTACGAGGGCCAGGCGTATGTGCACGGGATCGCTTACGCCGGCGTCCAAGTGCGCCCGGACCGAATTGGTAAGCGCCTCGGAGACCGCGATCTTCAGATCTTCTACTTGCTCGTCCCCGAACTCATGGTGCCGTGCGACGGCGGCAACGACCAAGCGGCCGGTCCGAACGAACTCCGGCTTGGACGGGAGCTCGATACTGACCTCTTCGGATTGAGTAACCCGCAAAGCGTCATTGGACCCGCTCATACTCCCCCTGACTTCGAGGCTATTGCGCCACAGCCTCCTGCACGGTGTCGTAAATGGGAAAGACCTTCGACAGCCCGGTTATCGAAAACACCTTCAAGATCTTCGGCTTAGTGCACACGAGGGCTAGGGTGCCGTCGTGCGACTTGACCCGCTTCAGACCGCCGACGAGAACCCCAAGCCCCGTCGAGTCGAGGAATTCGACTCCTTCGAGATTGACGATGAGCTGATGCGATCCTTGACCGACGAGATCAACGACCTTCTCGCGCAACTTCGGAGCCGTATAGACGTCCACTTCTCCCTTGACGTCGATAACCGTCCACGCGCCTTCCGGCCGAGAGTCGAGCACGATGTCCATGCCAGTCCCTTTCCCTGCGGTGAGGTGTCTGTCGCTGGGCCCAGATTACCCCGCCCAGGCTCGAATCAAACCAAGCGCAGGAAGAGTCCAACCGGGCAGGTTGCCCGGCCCCTTCGTCGCCATTAGGCTACCCGCCGCATGACGCCCGCGAACATCTCCTTTCGCTCTCGCTCGAAGGCCCGATTCGTGCTTCCGGTCCTTCTTGTCTTGCTGGCGATCGGCGGTGGCCTCTTCGCGATCGGCCGCAGATCCACGCCGGAGAAGAAGAAAGAGCAGAAGCTCGAGGCGCCGCAGGTCTCGTTCGCAGTCAAGGAGTTCAACGTCTTCGGCGAGGGAGGGAAGCATCCCAGCGCCCGCGCCGACGAAAAGGCGATCGTCACGTTCTTCGACGCCTTCTACGAGACGGCTTTCGTCGACCCGGCGCAGTGGAAGGATCCGACATTCGCTGCGTTGTCGGCGAGCTTTGCCCCGGAAGCCAAGCCCTCGTTCACGAAGGACGTCGCAGCTCTGACGGTCGCCGAAGGCCGGGCGGAGTTCAAGCGGGTCGAGCCGTCCGTCGCCGAGATCCGCATCAGTCTGTACTACGACAAGGGCGGCCACGCCGCGTACGCGATCGCGGCCGCCCACTTCACCGCCGCGGCAACGACGAATCAAAAGCGCAGGATCGACATCGCCCAGGACGCCACGTACCGGTTGCAACGCGCCGGCGCGACGTGGGCGATCTTCTCCTACCAGGCGGATGCACACCAAGACACGCCGTCGCCGACACCCTCGCCATCGGGGAGCCCGACATGAGCCAGCGTCGCAAGCTCGTCATCCTGTTGACGGCGGCAGTCGTCTCGTCGGGGATCGCCTGGACGTCGCTCGGCGGCATCAATCTCGCGTCCGGACAAACTCCGACTCCGACAACAGAAATCCATCGCGCGCACGCCGGCTCGTTCGCGCCCGAACCCGGTAAGACAATTTTTATCCTTGCACTTGGCAGTGACTCCGGAGCCAAATGCTCGCCGTATCACCGCGGCGGGACGCAGCAGGGTGGGCGCTCAGACTCAATCCACATCATTGCCATCAACCCCGTGCTCGGGAAAGCATCGATTGTCGGAATCCCACGCGATTCATTCGTTCCGATTCCGGGAAACGGGAAGCACAAGATCAATGCGGCGATGTTCTTCGGAGGCCCCAAGCTCGCGATCGCCACGATCGAAGCACTCAGCGGCGTTCACTTCGACTACTACATGCTCACGAACTTTTGCGATTTGCGTGACATGGGCAACGAGTTCGGCGGCCTCACGATCAAGATTCCCTACGACATGGATGACAAGTTCTCGAAAGCGCATTTCAAGGCCGGCGTCCGGCACTTGAACGGGGCCGACGTGCTCGCGTTCTCGCGGAATCGGCACGACGCGCGCGGCGGCGATCTGGGTCGCTCCTTCAACCAAGGAGCCGTCATGCAAGCCGCACAGGTCCAAGCGCGAAAAGAGCTTCTGGTCGACCCCACGAAGCTGCTGAAATACCTCCAGATTCTCCGGCGCCACGTTGCAACAGACATTCCGCTCCTCGAATCCCTTCGGCTCGGCCTTCTCGCCCTTCGCATTTCACCGTCGGCCGTGACGAATGTCGTCGTTTCGGGCCATGGAGAAACCACCTCCGATGGAAGCTCGATCGTTCTGTCCCCAAACGCGTACAAGACCTTCCGCGACGTCGCGGACGACGGCGTTCTCGGAAGCTAGCGACGGCGTTCTCGAAAGTTAGCGTTGCGCCTTTGAATTTCCCGTACACACAACAGGGCGTGGCTGCGCCCGAGGCGCAAGGCGCGAGGAGGGCGCATACCTCCCGGTATGCAACCGACGAGCAACGCCGCGATTCGTGATGCAGGCGCGGCCGAATGTAGAGAAACTTCGGAGGCGCAACACTAACGACGGGGCCGCGACAAGGCGGCGCGAACCGAGGCCGCCATACCCCGCCTGCTTTCGGCGCGCGCAAGACCCAGAATAAGGAACAGCAGGATGTACAACCCTGAGAATCCGTAGCGAACTGCAGTGGACTCGAAGCCGAACTGTGCGATGAAGAGCGCCATCAAGCCGGCCGCCTCGCCGCGCGAGATTCGCATATTCGACAACGTCGCCACGGCAAATGCAGATTGCGCTGCGGTCAAGAGCACTTCCTCGACCTGGCGATTATCGAGCGTCATCGAATGGATCCCGCCGCGGGCGAAGGCGTACACAAGGGGAATTGTGGCGACCAGTAGCGTCCACTGATTCACCTTGGACGACACGAGCGTGCCGAGCCCCGCACCAGGTTTCATGCGAAGGACGAACAGAATCGCGATGATCATCTCCGGCGCTTCTGAAGCGAGAGGGGCCAGCCACTGGACGAGCAAGAACTTGTTGACCCCCAACTGTGATCCGGTATGCACGAGCCCGTCGGCAAAAGGCTCGGCCGATGCGAGAATCACCCCGGCGGCGAAGAGGAACATCACGAGCGTCGCGCCGCGCCGCCGCGACGGCTGCAGCGCTGCAAGTGCGAGCGGCGGACCGACGAGATCCGGCTCTTCGGATTCGGCGGTCGCCGCATGCCAGAGATACCCGATGAACAGCCCGCCGAGAACGACGAGATCAATCATGCTGAGGCTTTGACGCAGTGGAATCGTGAAGGCCCACAGTGTCGCCAGAATGAGAAAGCCGAGCTCGGTGCGGCGCTCCTCGCCGAGAACGACGCTCCGCTCACCGCTCTTCTTCCACCAGATCAGCACGACGACCGCCCAACCGAGGCCGATCAGCAGCCGGTTGGCGCCGGTCATGTTCGCGATAGCGAGCTCCCGGCATGGGATGTCGCCGCAGACGAGCGGCTGGCCTTTGTGAAGGATCCCTTCGAAGCCGTGAATCAACCGGTCCTGACGGCCGGCTTTCCAGGCGAACACGAGGTCGACCGCGTACTCGGGCAGAACGGCGATGAAGGCGAGGAACGCGATCGCCAACGCTTGTGAGATATCGAGCTGCGCGACCTCGGCCGCCCACGAGAGCAAGAACGCGGCACCGAGGATCGCAACCCCGAACAACAGCGTTTCAACTGGTATCGCCCCATGGACGGCGTCGAAACGAAAAAGCAGAGCCGGAATGGTGATCGCCGCAGCGAAGGCGAAATACTTCCATTCCCCGCGAAGATTCTGCGTGTCCGTGTCCACGGCCAGGAACCCTATCAATCGAGTTCCGGTGGCGTCGCAGGGCCGCGCTACGATTGCATTGTGAATCCCCAAACCTTCCTCGACGCTATGCGCGCAAGTGATGAACGAGCCGAATCGTTGGCG
>JAIVGO010000133.1 GCA_020201525.1 Actinomycetota bacterium
TGACGCGACCATGACGCATCGCTCCCAGTCGAAGCATTCGAACGCGACTTTCCACAGAGCCGAGCCTTCTTCCCCGAGCATTGCCTCTTCCGGAACGACGCAGTCGTTGAAGTGAAGCTCGGACGTCGGGGACGAACGATTGCCCATCTTGTCGAGCTCTTTGCCGACACTCATTCCGGGGTTGTCGCGTTCGACGATGAAACACGACATCCGGCTTCCTTTCGCCGCATCGTGGTCCGTCACCGCGACGACGTTGACCACATCGGCGACGGGACCGTTGGTGATGAACGTCTTTGAACCGTTGATGACCCACGAGTCACCATCATGCCGCGCATGCGTCTTGATCCCCGCGGCATCAGAACCGGCGTCCGGTTCCGTGATCGCGAAAGCGCCGATCCATTCGCCGCTCGCCAGCTTCGGAAGATATCGCCGCTTCTGCTGTTCGGTTCCGTGCAGCCAAATCGGAACTGCCCCGATGCAGACGTGCGCGCCCAGCGACAATAGGAGGCCGGAGTCGCGGCCGCCCTCCTCCAGCGCTTCGAACGCGAGGCACGTCGTCACGATGTCGGCGCCGGAGCCGCCGTATTCCTCCGGAATCGGCAGGCCGCAGAGCCCGAATTCGCCGACCGCGTTCCAGACCGCCCGATCGAAACGACCGGCGACGTCGCGTTCACCCGATCCGGGCGCGACGACTTTCTCGGCGAGCTCCTTCACCGATTTCTTGAAGGAGAGCTGCTCTTCGGAAAAGGAGAAGTTGAGACTCATCGTCTGTTCTGAAAGCCCGGCGTGTCCCTGCCCGCGAGCTTGAGCAACAACGCCTTGAGACCACGTGGCTCTACGATCCGCACGACGACCACGACGCTGAAAAAGCCGATGATCACCGTCATCAATCCGAGAAGACCCATGAACGTCCACTCGAGGAGCTGAAAGCCGAGCACGAAACCTCCGTCGAATCGCCTGAAAAGGCGGCAGTAAGCCTACCGCAGGACGAAGAAACGGCGTTCGGTTGGTTACTTTCCGGGCGTGACCTCGCACGCGACGCCTTCTTCGTGCAGCGTGATCGTGCGACGCCTCCGCAGCGGCCGGCGCCTCGAGAGCGACTTTGGTTGCGGCCGGCCGGCCCACTCGGGCCCGAGGAGCACTTGCCGAATCGCGTCCTCGCTCGGCAGTCCCGTCGCACGCCACACGATGTTCAAACCCGGGTCCGTTACGAACAGCGCCGGAACACGCTTCACGTCGTAGCGATCCGCGAGTGAAGGGTTATCCTCGACCTTCACGTTGACAACACGCACGTCGGGAATCTCACCGGCGAGCTTCGACAGCCGGCCCTCCAAAATGCGGCAAGTTCCGCAGTGTTCGCCGGAGAACTCGACCATGACGGCCGAAGCCTTGTCGCGTGACGTGAGTCCGAGGGCTGCGCGGTCGAAGGCGCCGCCCGCCTCGGAAAATCGTCCTTCACGCCGACGCCAAGCCCACGCGCCGAGCGCAATGAGCGCGACGAGCCCGAGAGTGACGCCGAGTCGAATCGCCATCAGGCCGCCGATCGCGACATGCGCCGGCCGAAGTTGTACACCTCGCACCCGACGCAGATACCGGTCGTCGCCAGAAGCCCCTGCAGCAACGCGACGATCAGCGTCAGTGTCCAGCCGAGACCCGAGTTGTGCATCCCGTAAAAGCCGATCGTTGCGCCGGCAAGGAAAATCGTTCCAACGAGCTGCGCAAAACGCGGCGGAGGCTCTTCTTCCGGCTCGACCGGAATCTGCAGGTTGAACTTACGCTTCCCGAAACGAAACGCCGTTCCGAGTGGGGAGTAGCGCAAGCCCAAGAAAGCTCCGATCGCCAGCGCCACGAGAATGACGGCCGCCATCCATCGCCAGCTGAAGACGTATCCGAGCAACAGCAGAACGGCGGAGATTCCGGCGCCGCCGCGCATGCTGTTTCGGTCAACCATCCGAACGCTCATCGCTTCTCTCCTACCCGGTCTGTTCCTTCCGACGCAGGCGAACGACTTCGCGGCACGTGTCGTCGCCCCATGCGATGGACGTAACTACCTCGACGATCGCGTCCGCGCCGAGTGCCTCCATCACGCCTTCCTTTAGTGCCTTGTCGAGCGAGCATGCGAGATCCGGGTGCGCAGTCGCGATAGAACGGAACGGACAATCGCGATCTTCGACTTCCACCCAGTCATCGCCGCGATCGAGCACGCGAATCGCTCCGGACACGGCGCCGAGCGCGCGAAGAAGCGCATGCACTTGTTCCTCGAAGTTGAGCGGGCCCTCCTTCTGACGGAAGCGGCGTCCGAGCCGCGATCCCGTCTTCATCGCGAGCGGACGCGCGAGCGTAAAGTTCGGCGTCTGCTCCTCGATCAGGGTCGCGAGAAGATCCGCGACCAATGAGCCACCCTCGCCGGAGCGTCCCGGTGCTGCCTCATAGAGCTTGCTCGGGCGTCCGCCGGCGGCGTGACGCTGCCAGCCGAACGACGCCAGGCCCGCCTGGACGAGAAGATCGAGGTGCCCACGCGCAACGTTCGGGTGCACCCCTACCGTCTCCGCGACCTCTTTCGCGGCCATCGCGCCGCGCTCGCGAAGCAAGTCGAGTATGGCCGAGCGGGTCGGTGCTGCGAGCGCTTTCGCGACGGCGACGTCGCGGTCTTCCACTATCGCCATACGGAAATCTCCTCAACGGCAATTTTCACGTTGGAAACATTATAAACCTCGTAGACGCTTGCCTCAACCCGGTATTCGGGGCGAATCGGGCAGCGTCAGCCGAGCGAGATCGTGCTCGCGTCGAACTCGCTGGTGAACCGGAGGAGGCCGCTGAGGACTTCGACCTTCTGGGGGCGGATACCACCGGGGATGGCGGGGAGGTGAACGCGAAAGCTCGCGTCCCGCCTGGCCCGGTCGGCAAAGGGCGGCGGCGGCGTCTTGCCGTCGATGGTGACCTTGGTGGCCCGAAAGACGAGATCCGCGCCGTCGATCAACAGCTTGCCCGAGGCTGCGACGAGCCGCGACCTGCCGAGATACGTCACGTGCTTTTGGATACGCGTAACGCCGTTGCCGAACGTCACCCGACCCTCTTCCTTCTGGTTTTTGAGATAGTCATTCGCCGCGGCTTGTGTCACCGTTGCGCTTGCGGTGCCGCCGCCGACGCGCAGCTTGCTGATTCCGGCTCGCAACTCGGCGAGCTTGGCGCGCATCGCCCGCAGCTCGACGTGGAAGTTGGCAATGAGCAGGCCTTGAATGTCCGCCTGGTTGCCGTCGATCGTCACCTTCGGAATGTTCCCCTGCAGAACGTGGAGAAGAATCGGAAAGCCTTCGATCTTCACGTCGGGCGCTTTGGCCAGGTGCAGATGCGAGCGAATTTCGTCGCCGGCCTTCTGTTCGGCGGCTTGCACGATGAAGACGTTCGCCAAAACCCCAAGGACGCCGAGAACGACGACGGTGACGACAAGGCGACGGATGATTCGCACACCACCAAGGGTAGCGCGGCCCCCGGGAAACGGCTGCAGCGGATTTACCAAAATACCTACCGAATCAGTACTCGCCAAGCGTAGAAATACAGTGGGGCGGCAATGAGCAGGCTGTCGAGCCGGTCCAGCACCCCGCCGTGTCCCGGAAAAATGGTCCCGGTATCCTTCACGTCGGCGTCGCGTTTCAGCATCGATTCGCACAGGTCCCCGACGGGAGCCGCGACGAGCACGATGGCGGCAAGAATCAGAGCCCGCCCGAGCGTGTAGGGAGGCGAAATCGCCTTCGAGACCACAACGGCGGTGACGAGCGTTACGACCGATCCGCCGGCGAAGCCCTCCCACGTCTTCGAAGGGCTGACCGACGGCGCGAGGGGATGGCGCCCGCGCCACCCCCCAACAATGTACGAGCCGACGTCGTTGAGAACCGTCATCAGCGCGAATCCCAGCAGCAGCCCACGGCCGTGCGGCATGCGTAACATCACCACGATGTAGGCCCCGAACATGCCGACGTAAACGACGCCGAGTAACGTCGCGGCGATGGCAGCGGCACCGCCGTCGGTCCGCCGCCGGAGCATCATGACGCCGGCCGTGACGGCGAAGGCTCCCGCCACGACCGCGGGAAACACCAGTGGCGCACGCTCGCCGCGTTGGTACGCGATGACGAAGAGAAAGGCGAGCGCCGCGAATCCGACGAGCGGCACCGGCCGGGTGCCGCGGGCGCGAATCATCGCGAAAAACTCGCCGGACGCAACGAGGGTGACGACGCCCGCAAAGACCGCCAGCGGCAGGGAGCCGGCAACGAACATGGCGATAGTTATCGCCCCGAGCCCGAGCCCGACGGTTATCTTCTTCGCAACGGGGCTCACGGAGCGTGCGCGCGTCGGCTCGGCCACCAATTGTGCCGCCCGAGCAAGGTCGCAATGGACGGGACCAACAAGCTTCGCACGATGAACGTATCCATCAAGATCCCGACCGTCACCGCGAAGCCGAATTGCTGCAAGCTCTTGAGCGGCGCGGCCATCAGGGCCGCGAACGTGCCGGCAAGGATGATCCCTGCCGACGTGATGACGTGTCCCGTCAACGCGAGCCCGCGCGCGGTCGCGTCGGCAGTCGTGTGCACGCGCGCCTCTTCGCGAATGCGCGACATCAGGAAAATGTTGTAGTCGGCGCCCAGCGCGACGAGCATCACGAACAGAAAGGACGGCAGCCACCAGGCAATGCCGTTCTGCCCGAAGAGGCCCTGAAATACGACGGACGTGAGCCCGAGCGTCGCGAGAAAGGACAGCAACACGGTAAGAATCAAATACACCGGCGCGACGATGCTCCGGAGCAGCAACGCCAGAACGACGAAGATCCCGATCAGGACAACGAGCATGATGGTGCGGAAGTCTGCGTCGGACAACGTGCGGACGTCGCTGAAAAAGGACGCCGCGCCGGCGGCTCGAATCGGTGTTCCTTCTAGCGGCGTCTTGTTGAGCGCCAGCGCACCGGCGGCGCGAATCCCACCCACGGCAGCAAGGGATTCAGACGCGTAGGGCTCGCGAGTGAGCGTCACGAATATCCGCGTCGTGCGCTCGTCCCCGGTCATGAAGAAGCCGAGCTGCTTTCGCAGCCCCGGAACCGCATCGACCAAGCCCGGCGTTAGGCCGAGGTTCCCTGCGCTCGCCACGTCGCCGAACCCCGCTTGCCGAACGCGCGCGGCGCCCTCCGCCAAACCGGCGCGCAGACGTTGCAACCCCGGCAGGATCTGATCGAGACCGTCGAGAATACGCGTGATGCCGGCGACGGCCGTCCGCACCCCAGTCGCGCCGTCCTGCAGTCCGGGCCCGAGCCGCCTCAAGCCGCCGTCGATCTGCGAGAGCGCGTCTTCGATTCGGTTGAGCCCGTCGACCGCGCGCCGCAATCCGGATGCGATCGTCTTCAGCTCGCCTGCCATGCCGCCTTCATCGGCGTACTTCTTCGCCCTTGCGTCGCCCGCCGGCGGCGCGTTCGTCGTGTCGTCGATGCCGGTCAAGTTTCCGTACGCCCGCGCCACGTCCTCGTACACGTTCGTGTAGATCGGATCGAATGCCGGCCGCTGCACGAGGACGTGCATCTCGTCGAGCGCGCTCTTCAAGCAGAGTTCCGCGTTTTTCGCAGACCCCGAAAGCGTGGACGGGTTCGTGACCGGGCACCCCGACGGGGTGGACGGAAGGGACTCCTTGCACGCCGATCCGCTGCACGGCGCGGCAAGCCCGTCGGCAGCCTCTTTCAACCCTGCGCGCATTTGCGCAATGCCGCCACGCATCTGAGCTATGCCGTCGCGCATTTTCGCGACGCCGTCGGCACCTTCCGAAAGGCCGTCCGCAAGGGCGGGCAGCCTTTGTTCCATTTGCTCGAGCCCGCTGTGAATTTGCTCGAGCCCACCGATGATCCGACCGACGCCGTCGGCACCTTCCTGCAACCGGTCGGGGAACTTCAGCAAATCACCGACACCAGCTTGCTTCAGCTGCTCTTCGGTGAAAACGCCACCGGTCGGCTGTGTGATCGAGCGCACCAGGTCAACGCCCGGCACCTTGCCGAGAGCGACAGTGAGATCGTTGATCGCTCGGAACGATTCGTCGTTCCACATCGAGCCGTCTCGACTGAGTACGAGGATCACGGGCGCCACTTCGCCTGCACGGAAGTGTCCGGATAGCGCGTCGTAGCCACGCACCGAGTCCGCCGACTTCGGTAGCTCGGCAAGCTGATTGAACGTCACGCGAACATGCGTCGTCGCGATCGCAGGGGGCACCAGAATCGCGAGCGCGATGATCAGCATGCGACCCGGGTGTGCGCGAATAGTATGCGCGAGCTTTCCCCAATTCATTCGTCGGCTCCCGTGCCGACGGCCACGCGCGACGCCGCTTCGAACTCGGGCAACCTTCCTTCCGACGCGAGCAGCTCGGGATGCGCCGGCCAGAAAAGCGAACGCCCGAATGCGCGCATCAACGCGGGCGTCAACGTTAGCCCCGCTGTGAGCGTCACGACGACGGCGACGGCCATCGCCGGCCCAGTTGTGCGGAACATTCCGAACCGCGCGACTCCTTGCGATGTGAATCCAACGATGACCGTCGAAGCACTCGACGCAATGACGGCGCCGACGATGGCAACCGTCCCGGCAAGCGTTCGGGTGTACTCGTGCGTGTGCGCTACTTCCTCACGGAAGCGCGAAATGATGAACAGGCAATAATCGGTGCCCGCCCCGAAGACGATGACCACCATGAAGTTCTCGACGAGCGACGACGTCTTCATTCCGGCTTGCGCGAGCAGCGCGATGATCCCAGAGGACACCGTGAAAGCGACGCCGATCGTGATAAGCGGCACGAGCGGGGTAATCGGTGACCGATACACGTACAGAAGAATGAGGATCACGAGGCCGAGCGTGATCGCCGTGGTGCGCTTTATCGAGTGATCGATCGCGTTCGCTTGGTCGGCGGCGACGCCGGCGTTGCCCGTCACATTCACGTGCAACCCGACCGGTCCGTGCGAAACGCGCGAGCGAATCTCGTCGACTGCGTGATTCGTGGGCGGCTCGAACGGCGGCGTGCTGAACCGCACGAGCAGAATCTGGATCGTGCCGTCCCTCGACGTGAGCACGTCCTTGAGCTCCGGATGCGTCTGGGCCGATTGCGCACCGACGACGACGCGGGGCTTTTCCGGAGAATTCAGCCACGTCTCGATCTCGTCCAGATACGCTAGGTCCGAGTCGGACAAGCGAGAGGTGCGCGAGAACACGGCGGCGGCGGAGTTCGAAAAGTCGTCGCTGGGAAACCGCTCCCTCAGCTCGCGTGATGCAACCACGCTCTGGGCATCCTGTGTGAGAAACGCGGTGATGTCCGACGTGACGACCTTCTTGAGCGGCGGCGCGACGGCGTACACGACGCCGCCGGCGACAACCCAAGCGAGAACTACGACGACGAACTTTTCCGCGGCCGCACGGCCGAGACGCTCGAACACGCTCTCTCCCCAGTGTGCTCAGTCCGGGTGAGCATAGGGAGAAGCAGGTGCCGCGGCGAATCGCGCTGTTCTACTGCTCCGCGCGATCGGTGAGATCGGCAAGCATAGATCCGATCTCCTTGCCGAGCCGTTCGGTGAACGCCGGCGTGAATCCATCTTCGGCGTGGCCGAATCCGGGAAGGATGAGCAATCGCTTGGGCTCGCCCGCGGCTGCGAAGATTTGCTCGGCGGATTCCGGCGGGAAGTAGTGATCGTCCTCTCCGTGAATGAGCAGGAGCGGAATCGGCGCTATGCGCCCGGCGAGCGCAACCGGCGGCTCCGGATCTGCCCAGGCATCTGCAAGCTGCACGCCGCCGTATCCGACGAGCTTGCGCCCGACCTTCGTCGCAAACAGCCAGGTGATGCGCCGGACAGGCTTCGATGTTCCCCCCCACACGGCGGGAGTCGAAATCGCTATGACGCCTTCGACGTCACGATACAGCGCTGCTTCACGAATCACGGCAATCCCGCCGAGAGACGCACCGACCGTCACGACATTCTTGTATCCACGTTCGCGCGCCGCTGCGACGACCGCCTGGACATCGAGAGCCTCGGCATCTCCGCCCGTGCAGAGACCACCGGATTCTCCATGACCGCGTAAGTCGAAGACGAAGACGCCGTAATCGGCTGCGAGTCCCTCGGCGAGCAGCCGGATCTTTGGCTTCGCGCGGTACCCCATAAAGCCGTGCGCGACAACGACGGCCGTGGAAACGTCCGTGCGCCCGAGCATCGTCCCCGCCAGCCGAACGCCGTCCGACGCATCGCACCAAAACTGGACGTGGCGCGTCGCGTACTTATGCTGAGCGCGAGCGCGCTCGATCCACCTCAGCGTGTTCCCCGTCGCAATCTCCTTGTGGAGGTCCCTCTCCTCTGCTACTTTGCCCACGGGCGTCGGCCTACGCAAGCGGCGTCCTTTGAAACCTCAGGCAAAGAAGCCCGGGCGCCTGAGGTTTTTTGGTTTTCCGGGACAACCCCGGCGGAGGACAGAGACGGCGTGGCAGACATATTGATTCTGTCGGACCGCGACGCCGACCCATTTCCCGACGGTGCCGCGCTTGAGGCCGCCGGGCACCGGGTGGGTTTTGCGACGCTCGACGATCGCCTCGGCACGGGGCCGACGCCCGATATCTGTTTCGTCGACTCCGTGAAGGACTTGGCGCGCGGCCGAGATGCGTGTCGCGCCATGAAGGCGCAGTCGCCGCGCCTCCCGATCATCGCCGCCGTTGCCACCGATGCGCTCGACGCAGTCGGCCCGGATTGGCAGATCGATTCGTTCGTTGTCGAAGGAGCGCCCGCTGAAGACGTGCTCGCGCGAGTTCGTCTTCTCATCGGATCGCATCTCGCCGACTCCTCGTCAACGCTGCGCGTCGGAGAGCTCGCCATCGATCCCGACACGTATCAGATCAGGCTGAAAGGGCGTCCGCTCGATCTGACGTACAAGGAGTTCGAGCTGCTGCGTTATCTTGCTCAGCGTCCCGGACGCGTGTTCTCGCGGTCTCAACTGTTGCAAGAAGTTTGGGGATACGACTACTTCGGCGGAACGCGAACGGTAGACGTGCACGTGCGAAGGCTGCGGGCTAAATTGGGTGCCGAACACGAATCGCTCATCGCAACCGTCCGTAACGTCGGGTACAAGCTCGAGCCACCGGCGAGGAGACCTCTGTGAGCACTCGCGACACCGAATACGTGCTTCGTTCGGTCGAAGAGCGCGACATTCGCTTCATTCGTCTCTGGTTTACCGACGTGCTCGGATACTTGAAGTCGTTTGCAATCACTCCGGCAGAGCTCGAAGTCGCGTTCGAGGAAGGCATGGGGTTCGACGGATCGGCGATCGAGGGCTTCGCGCGGGTGCAGGAATCCGACATGGTCGCACGGCCGGACCCCTCGACATTTCAAATCCTGCCGTGGCGGCCCGACACGCAGGGAGTCGCGCGCATGTTTTGCGACATCCTCTCGCCCGACGGCGAGCCGTTCCCCGGCGATCCGCGGCGCGTGTTGCGCCGCGTGCTCGAACAAGCAAACGAGATGGGCTACACGTTCTACGTCGGCCCCGAGCTCGAGTACTTCTACTTTCCTTCGGCGACGTCGACCGAGCCGCTCGATCAGGGCGGATACTTCGATCTGACGCCTTTGGATGTCGCGTCGGACCTGCGCAAGCGCACGGTCTTCTACCTGGAGTCGATGGGTATCAGCGTCGAGTCCGTACACCACGAGGTTGCGCCTTCACAGCACGAGATTGTCTTGCGCGACACCGACGCTCTGACGATGGCCGACAACGTGATGACATCGCGTCTGGCAGTCAAGGAAGTCGCGCACGAAGCCGGTGTGTACGCGACGTTTATGCCGAAGCCGATTCAAGGGGCGTGGGGCTCGGGCATGCACACACACATGGCGTTGTACGAAGGTGAGCGAAACGCGTTTTACGACGGCGAAGACCCCGATCGCATCAGCAAGGTCGGTCGTGCGTTCATTGCGGGCGTCCTCGCGCATGCCGGCGAGATGGCCGCCGTCTGCAATCAATGGGTCAATTCGTACAAACGGCTCGTTCCCGGATACGAGGCGCCGGTCCACATCGGGTGGGCCCGGCAAAACCGCAGCGCCCTGCTACGCATACCCTCGTCGGCGGGCCAGGACATCCGGGTTGAGTTCCGCTCGCCGGATCCGGCGTGCAACCCGTATCTCGCGTTCGCAGTGATGCTGGCCGCCGGTCTTCGCGGCATCACCGACAACGAAGAGCTTCCGCCGCCGGCGGCCGACAACATTTGGGAGATGAGCGACGCGGAGCGCCACGCGGCCGGAATCGAGTCGATGCCCGAAGACCTCGATCAGGCGCTCGCGGCGATGGAGCGGTCCTCGCTCGTGCGCGAAACGCTCGGCGACCACGTCTTCGAGTTCTTCCTGCGGAACAAGCGCGCCGAATGGGACGCGTACAAGGCGTACGTCTCCCCCTTCGAGATCGAGCGCTATCTGCCTATTTTGTAGGCAAGACGAGCACATTCCCCTTCAGGTACGGCCACGCTAGGCCGATCACTTCTCTGTAAGCGGTTCCGATAACGGCAAACCGCGGGCAACCGCGGGACGCAAAGCCACGGGTCTCGTTGGAGGCAGCCGGGCTACCGAAGAACCGGTCCCCTAATCGGGAGGGCCGGCGGCCCAACCGAATGAGGGGATTTTTTCATATGAAGCGCCGGATCATCATCGTCCTGGGGATCGTCCTCGCCTTTTGTCTGTTCGGAACATCGTCCGCATTTGCGACGACGACCTCCGAGAACCTGTCCGCCTACCTGATCAACCACTACGATCGCGCGCCGCGTGGGCTGCGAGCACTGAGCCTCAGCCAGACGCTGTCGACGCTCGCGCGCTCGCACAGCTACGAGATGCGGAACAAGAGACTGCTTTTTCACACGATCAATTTGGGCTCGAAGGTAACCGGCTGGCACTATCTCGGCGAAAACGTCGGCGTCGGACCGGACTTGCGCAAGCTCAACGCCGCCTTCATGAAGTCCTATCATCACCGCGCCAACATCCTGTGCCGGTGCTACAGCCGTATCGGAGTGGGCGTCGTGCGCGACTCCCGGGGCTATTACTGGGTCACGCACATCTTCTTCTCATAAATTCGTCTGCACGGTTTGGCCCGGTTCGTTTAGCCTTCGCCGGATGACAGTACTCCCGCGAACTCGTCGTCCGCCGGCTGCTTTTGTGTGGGCGGCCCTCGGCAGCGTCTATCTCATCTGGGGGTCGACGTACCTTGCCATCCGGGTCGTCGTCCGCACGTTGCCCCCGATGCTGTCTGCCTCTGTTCGCTTCTTGATCGCAGGCGCCCTGATGTATTGGTTCGCGTCTCGCCGGGGGGATCGCCTGGCAGACAAGCCCGGGCGATCCCAATGGATCGCAGCGTTTTTCATCGGCGCGACATTGCTTCTGGGCGGCAACGGTTTGGTCGTCGTCGCCGAACAGCACGTTTCCTCAGGAATCGCCGCCCTGCTCATTGCCACCGTGCCGTTATGGATGGCGGTTGTCGGATGGGCCGGATATCGCGAGCGAGTGAAGCTTCCCGTCATCCTAGGCTTGGTGATTGGGTTCTTGGGATTGGTCGTCCTTGTGACGGCGGGACGTGGCACGCTGGCACACGTCGATCCGCTCGGGGCGGCTTTACTCGTCGGCGCGTCGTTGTCGTGGTCGATCGGCTCGCTGTACGCGCGCCGCGCCCCGCTGCCGTCGCGCGCGCTCGTCGGAACGGGAATGGAGATGCTGGCCGGTGGCGTGCTACTCGGGATCGTTGGGCTTCTCCGAGGAGAGCTCGGGAAGTTTCATCCATCGCAGGTGCAACTCACATCCGTGCTCGCGTTCGTGTACTTGATCGTCTTCGGATCCCTCGTTGCCTTCAGTGCGTACGTCTGGTGCCTGCGCGTGACGAGCACGTCTATCGTCTCCACGTATGCGTACGTGAATCCGGTCGTCGCGGTTCTGCTCGGATGGTGGCTGCTGCGCGAGCCGGTGACACCGCGCACGCTGCTCTCAGGAGCCATCATCGTGGCCGGCGTTGCGTTGATCGTCAGCTCGCGTCCGGTTGCCAATGAGGGGAGCCCCGCCGACGCGCCGCCGCCGACGGAAAAGCGTTAGAGAAGTATCGAGGTCCGGGTTGGAACGGATCCGGAATCGCTCAGATAGCCGACAAACTCGCCAGCGCCGAGCGGAACGCGCCGTCCATCACGCGTGATGATCGCACAACGATCCGGGAGGGACGCGTCGTCGGCGCGCGACACGACGAGGGATCCATCCGGTAACCACGTCCCCGGGACCGTGCCGTCGGTCGTCGAAACCTGCTGCCTGCCCGACTCGAGGTCGATCGTGATCGTCTGCAATGCATACGACTGACCGGCGTTCATTCCCGTGTAGATGCCGACCGCAACGCGTTGCGTTTCTTCGTCGACGATCGCATTCCCGACTTGCCGCGCCGGCGTATCGATCTGCACCTTCCGCGTTTGACCCTCGCGATGCACGACGATCGTTGCCTTCGTTGGTCGTGCTGCCCCTCCCCCTCCGGGTCCCAGACCGGCGATACACGTCCACGTTCGGGGAGACTCGACATCGTTCAGCGGGCATTCGTCGGGCGTGCGAGTGAGCACGGTGAGATTGCCGGTGGCGGGATCCATCAGACGGCTGCGGCCCAATAGGTGTCGGCGAAGAAGATGAGCCCACCGATGCCTACAGGCGCATCGATCACGACGATCCCCGAGGTGACCACAGCGTCGGTGTAATGACAACTGGCTCATCACTCGTTTCTTCGAGCAACAGCGTCCTCTTTCCGGAGGTGCCTGCGATGAAGGTCCTGCTCGTGATCGAGCCGTCTGCTTTCGGCTCCTGAGTGCCCCAGACCCATTGCGTTCCGTCCGGGCTCACCACAAAGCCCGATACCCGCTTTCCGTTCGCGATGTCGCCGTGGCTCGAGACGTTTCCGGAGCTGTCGACCGACCTAACGTGTCCATCCTGAAGGAAGAAGACCTCTCTGCCGCCGGCCGCCACGCGCTCAGCGTCCTGAGGAAGGTAGTAGGTACTCACTTGAGACCCGTCAAGATCAACGAAGCGAAGGGTGCGGCCGTAGCTGACGGCTATTACTCCCGAGGTGGTCGTGAGCGGCGAGTTGGTCGAGATGGAATTACGGGTGGGGGTGGTGAGCACCGGCGCCGACTGAGGGCCGCAGCTCGCGAGAGCGAGGGCTGACGCGCCGAGGGTGAGAATGTGGCGCTTCACCGTCCGTCCGCGGTTGTCTTCATCGCACGGAAGTATGTCCGATTTCGTTTTCTTTGGGACATAAGACGCGTCCGGAAGCGAAAACGCCGCCCCCGAAAGTTCGGAGGCGGCGGGTGAAAGCTGGACTACGGTAGTCGGGGAATCCCCGTGATTCCGGCCGAGGCAACTCCGGTTGTGATCAACATGCCAATGACTGTTCCTGCGATGATCGTGAGTAACCTTTTTGCTGCCATGTTGTCCTCCGAGTCGGCGATGTCGCTTTTAGATCGGACTCGGAAAAGTTTTCGCGAATAGTTGGAACTGAACGTTTCTAGTAGTCCTTTTTGACTAGCGGCGGTCTATACAAGGCCGTGCCTTGCCGCCCACGCGGCTAAGCTCGCCCGCCCGGTCGCTCCTAGTTTGCGAAGAGCATGGGTAATGTGGTCCTCGACAGTGCGCTCAGATAAGAAGAGTCGCGCTGCGATCTCCGCATTCGTGGATCCAGATGCAACGAGAACAGCAACTTCCTCCTCGCGCGTGGAAAGGCCGGTTGCGGAAGGGGTCCCCTTCTTTGGGCGGCCCGCGCGGGGTCGAATGCCTAGACGACGAAGCGCTGCCTCGCTGCGTCTGGCCTCAAGGAGTGAGCCGCACGCCAAAGCCAGATTCATTGCCTCTTTTAATTGGGCAACGGCTGGCGGGCCATCTGGCTCGAGTTCAGCGGCAAGTCTGATGTTTCTCGCTTTGTCGGCCGAATTCGAGCAAATTTCGAATGCCTGGCGAGCTTGTGAAAAGATCGCTGCAGCACGCGCTTTGTTACTCTCCAACAACATTAATCCAGTGGCCTCAAGCCAGAAACCTCGAAAATAGGGGGAGTCGTAGTTGTTGAGTTCATGTTCTGTCGCGTTGACGAACTGACGTGCGCTTTCAAAGTCGCCTGCAGAAATCGCTGCTCTTGCCGCCAGCGACAAGCTGAGAAGGATTTCATCTGATGTTGCGTCAGCGTAGAACTCTACTAGCTTCTGGGCATAGGGAAGCAATTGAGAGTCCCCTCGCTCTACGCCAACTATTATTCTGCAAATCAAGGCTTCCGCCACGTCAGGTTCGAGTCTCTCAAGGGTATCCGTGGCGGCCAGCTGCGCTTCTGTCCAACAGATTTCAACTGTCTTGGCTGCGCGTTCTTGGTCGCCCAACTGCATCGCCGCCCACGACTGAAGGATGAGTCGATAGCCACGGAAGTGCGCCCAACTCGCCTCCTGTCGTGCAAGTAGTGCATCTACTTTTGCGGGTTCCCCCATGCGCCAACGCGCTGTGGCTTCTGTAAAATCAACCACTCGGGCGCCTCCGGAACCCAGGGATTTTTGGAGAGCATCTCGAGCCTTGTCCAAAATAAGAATCGCCTCTAACGGCTTGCCATGGATTATCAAGAGGATCGCGGAATTGTTGTGAGTCCTTCCAATCGATTCAGGATTGCCGGATCGCATTGCCGCCGCTCGAGCTTCCTCAGCCCGATTTTCGGCTTCATCACGCCTGCGTCGATATTCTGCTGCCCATGCCAATCCATCCAACGATTCGGCGATGACCGAATAATTGTTCACTGCTGTTGCAACATCAGCAGCTTCCTGTAGAAGCAACTCTCCTTCCTCGGTCAAATTGAGACTTTGAATAAACATCTGTCCTTTTTGAGCCAAGAGCGCGGACCTTTTGTTGTCCTCTCGTTCCAGCGCCAAAGCCTCGTCGATGGCCTCCAGCGCTCCCTCGCTCCGCGTTACGGTTCGAATCCAAGCGAGTCGTGCAAGCGCGGTGGCGCCATTGGAAACATCATCCAGGGATTTAAAGGCAGTTGCTGCTCGAAAAAGAATCCGTTCGGCCTCTTCGACATTATCGTCTCTAATTTCGACTTCGGCTATGCCGACCAACGCCTCCGCTTCGTTAGCAGCGGTTGAGCAGGCAAGAGCCAATTCGAATGAGCTTCTTGCATCCGCTACCCCACCGAGTTGAAGAGCGTGATTTCCCGCCAACACCGACCAGCCGCGAGCGCGTTCGGGGTCGCGTCCGTTGTACCAGTAATGCGCGATCGCTCGAGCATGGCTCGGTAAATCGTGCTTGTAGACATTCTCTACTGCCCGCGCAAGATGCCGATGGAGATTGACAACTTCTAGAGAAAGTAAACCTCTTCGCAGTGCCTCACGCATCAAGGCATGTCGAAAGACCAAAACCCCTTCGCGCTCGATCACAAGGCCAGCGCGGCCCGCAGCTACTAGCGCGTGAGCAACGTCGACCCTTGCGAGATCGGGAACAGCTTCTAAGACGGACATGTCGATGGACCCCAACATCAAAGAGGCGACATTGACCACTCGACGCTCGTTGGCAGACAGTGGATTTAGTCGCGCCCGAATCGTGACGTCGAGCCTGCCGGAATACGCACCGCTTTCGTGGTGCGCAAGAGCAAGTTCCTCCACGAAGAAAGGTATCCCTTCTCCGAGCTTCACCAGTTGCGCGAGCGCTGCATCGTCCAGGGTATTGCCCTCGAGAACGACGCGAGCGAGCTCCATGCAAGTCTTATCATCCAACGGAGTGAGTGTTATCTCACTAGCCAAATGCTCTCGGTAGAGAACGGACAAGAGTTGAGCAAGTTGATCGGTTTCCAATACTTCTTCCGACCGATAGGTCGCAAGGAACAGGTGGCCGTCGTCAATAGCTGACCGTGCCAAATGGACGACGGCAGCCTGTGATGAAGCGTCAGCCGCGTGAAGATCCTCAAAGATCACAATGGGCGCAGGCCCGAGTCGAGTGATCAGGCCTCGCAGTCTGGCAACGATTTGTCTCACGCTCGCGTTGTTACCGAATACACCACCGCTTCGCGCCGAGTCTTCAGGAAACACCTTAGCGGCATCCTCTCGGAGATCTGGCGCGTCATCGGCGATGCTGTTCACGAGATCTGCGATCAACGCATACGGACCGGGACTCGTGACCAATTCGGGCCGGGCCCAAACGACTCTCCTGTTCGAAGTTTTAGCCAAAACTTCGAACTCTTCCGCGATCCTTGATTTTCCAATTCCAGCCTCGCCGGCTAGTAGAACGAAACCACCAGGACTCTTCAGCGCAGCCCGAAGCTGGTCAACGATCGAGGATCGACCAATGAGGGGCATCAAAGATCAGGCGCTCCCGTGCACAT
>JAIVGO010000198.1 GCA_020201525.1 Actinomycetota bacterium
ATCTGGACGCCGGCGTGGACGCTCGTCGCAGGCGCGCTGGCGTTGGGTGCCTTTGATTTCATCAGTTCCGGCAGCCGCGTCGCGAAGCGGGGTTTGATCTCGCAAAAGCCTCCGGTGTACGGGACGTTCACACCGAGCTTCGCCCGACTCGGCGTGATAGCGCTCGCTCTCGCCGCCGTTGCCGGGGTGATCGTGTTCATGATCGCGCGTCGCGACCGAATGCGATCCATTTGGGTTCTGCTGATCGCCACAGCGCTGCTGCTTTCCTTTGCTGCCGCCGTGGCGGTTGTGAATGGATCAACAAAGGCATACACCGACCCGCTGGAACGCAAGCGGCCTGCCGACTATCAAATCGACGTGCACGTCGTGCGCGAGCTCGGCGTGAGAACATTTATCCGGGAGCATCCAACGCTATTGCCGCAACTGAAGTCGGTTCATTCGCGCACCCATCCTCCCGGCCCCGTCATCGTGTTTTCGGTGCTGCAAAGCGTGTTTCCAAAGCACCTCGTACCGCGTGCGGTCGCACTCGCTTTCTTGTCTTCGTTAATTCTCATCCCAACATGGTTCCTCACACGAAAGATGTACGGCGAGCGTGCGGCGTCTTACGCCGTGCTCTTGCTCGCCGTGGCGCCGGCGCCGGCCATTTTCGGCTTCACCTCGATGGATGCGGTCTTTGCGACGTTACTTGCGACGGCCGGCGTGTTGCTGTTTTTCGGCCTGGGACCCGACGGCGACGTACGCCTCGCGTTCGTGGCGGGCCTCGTCGCCGGATTCATGACGATCTTGACGTACGGCGTGGCTTTCGTCGTTGCCGCCGGCTTGGCGCATTCGCTGATCACACGTAAACGGCGAGCGGGCGGTGTGCTCGCTGCGGCAGCCGCAGGCGGCGTCGTTGCGCTGATTGCGATGCGGCTCGTTCTGGGATACGACTTGTCGGCGTCCTTCCGCGCCGGGTACAAGATTTTGGCCGACGAGTCAGACCGCTCGTATCTCTACTGGATCTTCGGCAACCCTGCCGTGTGGCTCACGTTTGCAGGCCTGCCGATTGCGGCGTTGTCGGTCCGCGAGCTCATCGAGCGACGGCCGCAATTCCTTATCGCCCTCTTCATTCCACTGCTGCTCATCGATCTCAATCATAAATTCGCGGCGGAAACAGAGCGCATCGGCCAGTTTGCGTACCCATTCATCGCGGCGGCCGCCGGCGGCTGGCTGGCGCGTTGGGAGGGATCGGAGCGCCGGCCCGGGGCCGTCGCCCTCATGGTCACAGTGACGGCGTTACAGGCGATCTTGCTCGAAGCCTTGTTCTACACCTTTTGGTAGCGCGATCAGGATGTCTTCGGGGGCGCGTAGACATCGAGCAGCTTCTGTTTTTCGATGCCCCATTCATATCGAGCAGTCGCTTCTTGTGACGCCTCCTTCATGCGCGCCAGCCCGTGTCGATCTGCGGCAAGCTCATCGAGCGCCTGCGCGATGGCGCCTGCGTTGCCCGGCTCGAACACAACGCCGGCGCGTTCCGCTTCGACGATCCGGCGAATCTGCGGGAGATCACTCGCCGCAACGGCGAGGCCGGCATGCAAATAGTCGAAGAGCTTGTTCGGGAGTGAAAGCGTGTTGTTGAGCCCGGCCGGGACATAGGGAATCACGCCGACGTCGGCGCCGGCGGCCGCGGCGACGATCTCGCCCGGGGGAACCGGCTCGACGAACGTGATCCGATCGGACCGGCGGCGAAGCTCATCCTCGAGCTTTCCCCATCCCATCATGACGAGGCGCCACCCCCGCGCGTTTCGGGACGCGTCGGCGAGTTGCTCGAGCCCACGATTGGGCTCCATCGCCCCCGCGTACAGCACGAGCATCTCTCCGGGGCCGCGGAGCTTGTACAGAGGAGATTCGGTTGGGACGATCGGCCGCGACGGACGCTCGGGACAGTTGAGGAGCACCAAAGGTCGCTCGATGCCATACCGACGTGCCAGCTCGTCGGCGATTCCGTCGCTGACGGTGATCACGCGAGAGGCCCGGCCGATCAGCGCTTTCTCCACAGCCGTCCACCGGCGGCGCTCGGCCGGGGAAAACCCGGCCAGCTCTGAATACAACTCGTGTGCGTCGTACACGAGCGGCACGCCGCGTGTTCGCGCCGCGGCGACTCCGGCCGCGAGCGTGTTGAGGTCGTGAGCATGAAACGCGTCGGCGGCGACCTTGGACGCCGCGCGCGCGAACCTGCGGGAGACGATGCGGTCGCGGAGAGCGATCAGTGCCGGAGGCCGCGCCGACGGCTTTGCGGGAACCGACTGCGATGCGATCAGCGGCCGTCCTGCGAGCCGCGTCAGCGATGGCGGAAGCGCGTCGATGCGATGAATGCGGAAGCCGTCTCGCGATTCGCGTCGCGGCAAATCAGGCTCCATCGTTGCGATGACTTCGACGTCATGACCCGCCCTCGTCAGCGCTTGCGCTTCGCGCAAGACGCGCGCATCGCGCACGAAGGCGTTCCGCAGGAGCATGGCGATCCGCATCGGATCGGCACGCTACCAGAGCGTGCGTTAAAGGCGGACGACGAACGAGTCGAACAAGACGCTGCCTTGATCCGCCACGAGGGCGACGAGGTCGAGCGACGTGAACGCCTTCGGCGCCGTCACGAGCGTTTCGCGGAACAGCCAGTCGTGCGCGGCCTTCGGCAACGCGAGCCACACGCGGCTCGTCGAACGGTCTTTGTTGTGGAAAACGACGGCCAGCGTGACTGCGCCTCCAGAGGTGCTGGTGCCCGCGTTCTTCGTGATCGATGAGACCAACAGCTTGCGGCCGGCGAAACTGGCGAGGGCGATGCTTTGCGTCACGGATTGACGTCCGGCGCCTGTAAGCTTCAAAGCCTTCACACCGTCGCGGACCGGGCTGGACATGACGCCGTCCCCGGTGTCGGCAAATCCGGCCGGCGTCCATCCCGTGAGCCCTGATTCCAAGCCTGGGTTCCTCATCAGGTTCGGCGTGATGCGAATCGAGTCGAACAACGACGTGCCGGTCTGGCCGCTGTAGAGGACGCGCACGCCAACCGACGTGTACGCCTTCGCGGCGCGCACGATCGCTTCGCCGTACGTCCAGTCGTGATCGGCCGTTGGAAAGGTCAACATGCCGGCGCTTCGCGTTCCGTCGGAATGAACAAACGTCAGCTGCACGGCCGGCGGCGGGGCGCTCGCGGTGGCGCCGGAGGTCTTGTTCCATGCGCTGAGGACGAGCCGGTTGCTGGGTGCCCCCGACAACGCGACTGATTGCCGAACTTCGGTGGATCCGTCGCCGGTGAGCTTCAAGTAAGAGGTACCGTCGCGTGCGGTTCCGGTGACGCGCCCGTCGCCCGATGACAGCCCCGACCCGACCCACCCGGTCAGGCCCTTCTCGAAGGACGCGTTGGCAAGCGCCGACTCATACAGTCGAATCGCATCGAAGTACTCGGTGCCGGTCTGGTTCGAGACACCGGCGCCCACGGAGATCGAGGCGAGCGCTTTCGACGCCACCACTTGAGCCTCGCCGTACATCCACGCGTGCGACGCAGCAGGAAAGCTCACCCGCGTCGCGGCCGAAGTGCCGTCGGCGTAGCGCAAGGTCGCATTGATCTCGACGGCGCCGCCGTTCGCGTTGGTGCCGTCGCCGCGCGACCAGCCTGCCAGCGTGAAGCGGCGTCCGGCGGTCCCGGCGAAAGCGATGCTCTGCGTCACGCGCTTCGTGCCGCCCTCGAGAATCAATGCGTGGGATCCGTATCGCCATGCCGCGGTCGTTGTGCCGTCACCCGATTGGAAGCCGGCCTTCGTCCAGCCTGCAGTTCCCAGCTCGAAGGAGTCGTTCGAAACCACGTTCGGTACTTCGCTCGTCCACCCCGGCAGGACGGGAATCGTCGCGCTGAACCAGGCAGACGCCGGTGTGACGCCGTCGTTCACGACGCGGTACGTCTCGCGGTAGGAACCGGGCTTGACGTTTTCTGCGTGGAGCGGGACGCGGAACTCCGCCGTCTCGCCGGGATCGACGCGAGCCTTCGAGGAGCTCGTGCGGTTGCCCGCAACTGAAGCCGGTCGTGTACCTGAGATCCACCCAGAACCGTAGAAGCGGCTCGTCGCGCTGGTTGCAAGCCGCACGGTGCCGCCGACGGGCCACGATGCCGTGCCGGTGTTCTTGAGTGTGACCCTCATCGTCGCGCTCGCGCCGCTGATCAAGGTCGGAACAGAAACGCCTGCGCCTTCCCCTTTCCAGACGAGTACCCGGAACCAGTTTCCGTAGAGGCCGTCGGAGTACGCCGGCCAAGGAAATGCGTTCATGAATCCGTACCCGGTAACGGTGACTGTTGCCGACGTGCCGACGATGTTCATGCTGAGCACACGTCCGCCCCAATCCCCGTACCCGTTGCGCTTCGTGACCTTGATATCGACGAGTTTCCCAATCGACGGCCACTTGTTCTGTATCTGGGTCACCGTGAGCTTGCTATCCCAGTTGTGCAGCGGCGACACGCTGTCGCCTGTGTCGGCGACCGGCGACAAATACGCGACGGATCCGGGCGCTGTGTAACCG
>JAIVGO010000199.1 GCA_020201525.1 Actinomycetota bacterium
CGTGCTTAACCGGATATTCGATCGAACACGGTAACGACGATGTCGCCGTACCGTTCTTCCGGAAGGCGATGAAACCCCGTTCCCGCCAGCCGGCTCTCGACGACGGCCAGAACGGAATATGCGCCGCCGTAGTTACTGATGACGACGACTCGGTCGTTCGTTTTCACTGAGTCGGCCAGCAACGAAACGAACCGCTCACGAAAGGCAGTGTCGACGTCGAAGAGGAGCGGATCCGTTGGTGCGGAGACGGTGTAGTAATCAACCGGCGCGAGCAACCAGCTTCGCTTTCGCGGCTCCGTCAGCCATCCGATCTGACGGCTCTCTATGAATCCGCCTCGCAGAAGGACGGCGCTCCGCCGGCCGGCGGTAAGGGTGTTCGTGCGTGCGATTGCCTCACGCCATCGCTCGGGTGAATGGTGCGTCGACGCGAGCGCAAGCCCTGCTGCTGCAGCGAGCACGGCGCAGACGACTCCGACGTCGTAACGACGGATCCCGGCGAGCACCCATCCTGCCAGCAACGCGAATCCCGGCGTCGCCGGAAAGTAGTACCTGCCCCACAGGAGATTCCAGCTCGTCGATAGGCTGACCAAGACGAAAAGAGCAGGAGTAATCGCCGACCACGCCACGATGAGCCAGACATCACGCGACACGCTGGAAGTCCTCCGCATCACAGCCCCGGCCATGAATACGACGAACGGCACGAGCAGCACGGCGAAAATGTACGGCTTGGGATACCCGACGATGTCAAATGGCACGGACAATGTCTTGCCGCGGCGCGCGATCGACGATATTTGGCTGGCGATCGGCACGCACAAAAGACCGGCACCGGCGACGATAGCGACAAGACGCATGTAGCCACGCCGTTCGACGTCCTCGCGGCGAGCATACAAATAGATTCCGTGCGCCATGAAGGCAACGGCAAAGACGACGTGGGCATAGATCGTCACAGCCGCCAGAACCGAATAAAGCGCCGCATCCCGCGTATGACCTTCATCCAGCCACCGGATCAAGACGAGTGTCGCGGCTGTAAATGCGGCCGTGGCAACGGCGTACGGTCTCGCAGCACCGGCGAAATATCCGGTGCTGGACAACACGACGAAAATCAAAGCCGCCAAGGTCGCGGCGACGCGGTCGAGCAGCCGCAAACCGACTCGGTAGGTCGCCCATGCCGCGACGCCCATCGCGAGCAACGACGGGATGCGCATAATCAGCTCCGACCGGCCGACGAATCGCACGACTGCGGCGAGCAACAGGTAGTACATCGGCGACTCGCCCTGGAATTCGAGCGAGCGGTGAAAAGCCTGCCGGAACCCCTCCTTGACGGTCCAGTACGATCCGAGCTCGTCCAGGCTCAAGCTCGACCGCAGGGGCAGTAGCCACAACACAAGCGCGCACCCCACGGCAAGGATCAGAAGGTACGTCGCCGGCCAGCGTTCAGCCGAAACCTCTTCGGAGGCTTTCGCAGATATCACGCGCGCATCGTCGCCCACAAGAGCACCACGGTCAGAATGGCAGACACCACGGAGTGCGTCCATTAACGCGCACTAGAATCGAGCAATGTCGCCGCGCATGGACTTGTCCGCGATCTCGCCGGCAGAACGCGCCGTCTTTGGCTTCGGGTCGTTGTTGTTCGTCAACGGCTTCGTTCCGTGGTGGTATCGGATACAGACTGTGTCCCATACGTACCGGCACAACGCCGGCCTCGGCGGGTGGAGCCTCCTTGCGGTTCTCGCCGGCTTCGTCGCGGCCGTTGCGGTGATGATGCGGCGACGCCCGGCGCGGGGTCCGTGGCCGGACTGGCTCTTCTACATCGCCCTCGGCGTGATCGCCTTCATCGCGCTCGCGATACAGAGCCGGGAAACGCAATCGGAATGGATTGGATACTGGCTCGCGCTGACGACGAGCGTCCTGATGGTGCTCGCCGGTGTACGACGAAACGCCGAGCGTCGCGGCGGCTGGGTTTAGCGCACTGCCTCGATCGCGAAGAGCGCGGTTTCGGTCGGGCTGCGACCGACACGGAATCCCATCGACTCGAACGCTTCAGCTTTCGCCGCGGCAGTGCCTTTCGATCCGCTGACGATCGCACCGGCGTGCCCCATTCGCTTTCCCTCCGGCGCTGTGAATCCTGCGACATACGCAACGATCGGCTTGTCCACGTTTTCCTTCGCAAACGACGCTGCGCGCTCTTCGTCGTCGCCGCCGATCTCACCGATCAGCACGACGGCCTTTGTCTCCGGATCTTCGGCGAACCGCCCGAGCACGTCGATGAAATTCGTGCCGACGATCGGATCACCGCCGATTCCAATGCACGTCGACTGACCCACGCCGCGGGTCCACATCTCGTACATCACTTGATACGTGAGCGTCCCCGAACGCGAGACGAGCCCGATGGGGCCCGGCCCGGTGATCTCGCCGGGGATGATCCCCATGTTCGCCTTGCCGGGCGAGATGAGCCCGGGGCAGTTCGGGCCGATAAGCGTGATCCCACGCGATTGCACGTAGGGATACACACGCGCCATGTCCAGCACCGGAATCCCTTCAGTGATGCACACGATCAGTCCGACGCCGGCGTCGGCCGCTTCAAAGATAGCGTCCGCCGCGAACCGTGCCGGAACAAAGATGAGCGATGCGTTCGCGCCCACTTCCCGCACGGCCTCGTCGACGGTGTCGTAAACCGGAACCGAATCGTCCCACTTCTGTCCGCCTTTTCCCGGCGTGACGCCGGCGACGACGTTCGTGCCGTACGCAACGTTGCGTCGCGTGTGAAACGTCCCTTCGGATCCGGTGATGCCTTGAACGACGACTTTGGTTTCCTCATTGAGCAGAATGCTCACGTCAGTGCCTCCGCTTCTTCGCCAGCTTGACCGCCTCGGCCGCCGCATCGAGCATCGTCGGCGACGGAACGATGTTTGGATGATTCGCGTCCTGCAGGATCTTGCGGCCCTCTTCGGCGTTCGTTCCGTCGAGCCGCACGACGATCGGCGCCTTGACGTCGCCGAGCTGCTGCAGCGCCTCCAAAATCCCCTGCGCAACGAGGTCGCACCGCGTAATCCCACCGAAGATGTTGACGAGAAGCGACTTGACCTTGCGGTCGGACAGGATCACGCCGATACCAGACGCCATCGTTTCCGCGTTCGCTCCTCCGCCGATGTCAAGGAAATTCGCCGGCGTGCCGCCCGCCTGCGCCACGACGTCGAGCGTCGACATGGTGAGCCCTGCTCCGTTTCCGATGATTCCGACCGTCCCGTCCAGCTTGACGTAGTTGAGCCCGCGCTCCTTGGCCGCGCGCTCCTGCTTGTCGAGTGCCGAGACATCGAGCAGCTTTTCCAAATCAGGGTGCCGGAACGCCGCGTTGTCGTCGATCGACACTTTCGCATCGAGCGCGACGACGTCGCCGCTGCCGGTCAGCGCCATCGGGTTGACCTCGACGAGCGCGCCGTCGCCGGAGACGAGCGCCTCGTACATCTTTTCCAGCAGCGAGCCCACCCCTTTGTGTGCTTCGGCCGGGATGCCCGCGCCGAAGAGCAAGGCGCGGATGTGATACGGCCGCAAGCCCACGAGAGGCGACACGCTCACGCGCGCAATTGCTTCCGGCTCGGTTGCGGCGACCTCCTCGATGTCGACGCCGCCTCTCGCACTGGCCATGCCGAGCACGGCGCGGTTCTTTTCCGAGCGATCGAGCAAGAACGACGCATAGAACTCGCTCTTGATGTCTCCGGCACGTTCGACGAGCACGCGGCGCACTTTGTGTCCCTTGATGTCCATGCCGAGAATCTGCGAGGCGACCGACTCGGCTTCCGCGGGCGTAGACGCGAGCTTGATCCCACCGGCTTTTCCGCGGCCGCCGACTTGCACCTGCGCCTTGACGACGACATTTCCCCCCAGCTTTGTCGCGATGGCACCGGCTTGCTTCGGCGACGAGGCCACCTTGCCGTCGGGGACGGGAATGCCGTACTTCCTGAACAGGTCCTTCGCTTGGTATTCGAAGAGATCCATTTACGCAGCGCTCCCCAAGGTCGTCGTCAGCCAGTCGATGATCGCCGACGTCGGCGTTCCGGGCGTGAACACTTCCGCGATTCCTGCTGCCTTCAGCGAAGCGATGTCTTCTTTCGGAATGATTCCTCCACCGAACACGACGATGTCCTCCGCCCCTCGCTCGCGAAGCAGCTCGACCACGCGAGGAAACAACGTCATGTGCGCGCCGGAGTGAATCGACAGCCCTACCGCATCCGCATCTTCCTGGATGACGGTTTCTACGATTTGTTCGGGCGTCTGGTGGAGGCCGGTGTAAATGACCTCCATACCGGCGTCGCGTAGCGCGCGAGCCACGATCTTCGCACCCCGGTCGTGTCCGTCTAAGCCGGGCTTGGCGACGACGACGCGAATCTTCGGACCACGTGTTGCCATAGCGGTATCTCCTCGAAATTCGGCCGCCCAATCGGACGTGGCGACCGCGCGAGCGTGATGATACGGTGCGCTCCGAATCGCCCGCAAAGCCATGCGAACAGACCCTCGAACGACTCTCAGC
>JAIVGO010000134.1 GCA_020201525.1 Actinomycetota bacterium
GCTTTGCAATCGCCTCGACGGAGGCTTTCGATGGATCCATTCCGGCGATCGTGCGCCGGCCACGGTGCGGCTTCAGCAGCCCGACGAGCGTGCGAAGCAGCGTCGTCTTTCCCGATCCGTTTCTGCCGACGAGCGCGACGGTCTCGCCGGCCCGGGCCGCGAACGTCACCCTCTTCAAGACTTCGTTGCCGCCGCGCGTCACGCCGGCGTCCTTCACGTCGATGAAAACGTCGCCGGTGGGAGCAATATCGGCTCGGTGTGGGATGCGCGTGTTGATCGTGCGGGCGAACGTGCGACCCTCGCGCAACGTCAGCGGCAGCGGCTCCCAGGAAAGCGCGCGGGCGACGCGTGACAACGGCGTTGCGACAGTCCCTCGTTGCAGAACGTCCCGCGGGACGCCGTCGTCAACGACGGTACCTTCGCGCATCACGATCATTCGGTGGGCGTACTGCACCACGCGCTCGAGCCGGTGTTCCACGAGCACGATCGCGAGGCCCAAGTCGGCATTCAGCCTTTGCAGCAAGCTCAGCACTTCCTCGGCGGATTGGGGGTCAAGCTGGCTCGTCGGCTCGTCGAGGATGAGACACTTCGGTTGCGCGGCGAGCACCGACGCGATCGCGACGCGTTGGCGCTCCCCGCCGGACAACGTGTCGAGC
Organism: Actinomycetota bacterium; assembly: GCA_020201525.1. Lineage (GTDB taxonomy): Bacteria > Actinomycetota > AC-67 > AC-67 > AC-67 > JAIVGO01. Next base: position 657 of record JAIVGO010000134.1, read on the forward strand.
CTGCGCGAACGCAACGACGTCAGCCCGATCGCGTCCAGCGTTTCCTCCAGGCGCTTGCGCATGATCGGTGGATCGGCGCCGAGGTTCTCCATGGCGAAAACGATCTCGTCCTCGACGCGATCGACAACCGATTGGCTTTCCGGATCCTGCGCGACAAAACCGACGACGTCGGCCAAATCGCGCGGGTGATTGGTGCGCGTGTCGCGTCCGGCGACGCGCACCCGTCCGTCGAACGCTCCCCCGTAAAAATGGGGAACGAGACCGATCATTGCGCGCACGAGCGTCGACTTCCCGCCGCCGGAATCCCCGGCAATGAGAACGAAGTCGCCGTCGTCGATCGTCAGCGTGACGTCATCGATCGCCCGCCCCGCCGATCGCGGGTACGTGTAGGAAAGACGCTCGACGTCGATCATGCGTGTTCCATGACGCGCTCGGATTGGGGAACTCCCGCGCGGGATTCGACGCCGCGAAGCTGCAGCGCGCGGGCGCCGGCGATCGGAATCGGCGCCACGAGGCTCAACGCAAGCACGATCAAACGAAGGTCGGCCGTTGGCCACGAAAAGGCGGGATACGGGTACCACTGTGCGGCGACGATCCGCCGCGCAGCGATCGCAGCCGGCGCTACGAAAGCGGATGTTGTCATGAGCGCGGCGTCGCATCGACTCAAGCGCTCTGGTCGCATCCGTGTCCGTCGCGAAACGCGCGAAAGTGTGCGGGCGCCCGCGGTTCCAGCGAGAACAGCCACACTTGCGGCTCCGGCCGCCGCGGCGATCCGGCCGCCGACGAAAAGCCCGCCGGCAACGGTGCTTGTAACAAGTGCCGCCAGCAGGTACAGCCGCCCGTGTGGTTCCTGCCTCGAGCCCTGCGCGCTCCTTCGGCCGAATCCGCGCGCGTCCATCGACGCGGCAAGGGAGAGAGATCGCTCGAGTGCTCCGGCGAGAACCGGCACCACGAGTGGGCGCAGCGACAGGAGCCCACGAAACCGATGACCGCGCAAGCGCTGCGCGTCGCGGATGTCACGGACGCTGCGCATCAACGAAGGAACGAACGTCAGCGCGATACCGACGACGAGACCGGCTTCGAATAGAAAGCGTGGAAGCAATCGGATGATCCTGTACGTCTCCACAACGGAGAGCAGCACACCGAAGCATGCGAGAAACGCGGCGATCTTCAGGCCTTCGGCCACCTGTTGGGAGACCACTTCGCCGGTGACGCGGCCGCCCAGCGCGAACCCGCCGGCCCATCGCGGAAGCGCAACCTGCGGCAGCGTAAACAACGTTGTGTCACCGGGGTGGCCGGTTAGCCCGAACAAAATGACGCGGACAAGGAGGAAAGCAAAGCCGGCTTTGAGAAAAAGCGCATACGTTGCCCCGTCGGGTCCGGTGTTGCGAAAAGCCGCCGCCACGCTTCCGAGTGCGGCGAGAGCGACGAGAGTCACGAGCGGATTGTCGACGGCGAGCACAACAGATCCGGCGGCAACTACCCAGGCCAGCCACGCCTTTGCGTTGAAAGGATTACGCATCGAGCGCCTCGTTTCGCCGGCGCTGGAAGGAGTAGCCGGCGGCCATGACGAGCAGCGCCAGCACGGCGATGACTGCCGCCGGACGCTTTGAGGTCCTCGCGACGCGCGCGCCGGCGACGGAAACGTGGACACCGGTCGCGCAGATTTCTTCTAACGTCGTTGCGGCGGGGGGATGTGTTCCTTGCACCCCGTGCGCACCCCAGCGCCATCCGTTGATCTCGCCGTTGCGCACGACGGAGACGCCGGCGCCTTCCTGGGAGAATTGCCACGTGTTCGTACCGTGCGAGATCTTGTAGTAACCCCAGAACGTGCACGTCTTCGCGCCCGTCGCGCATTGGCAGAAGCACGGCGTCTTCGGATAGGGGCACCCCCGGCCGCCGATCGAGCAGACCGTGACGTTGCCGCCACCGAAGTCCTGATATGCGAGGGCTACGCCCGTTTTTCGCAACAGCTCCAAGCCGGTGATAGATCGGCCGGAGAACGAGACGCAGTAAAACTGCGTCTCGCTGTTTGGATACTCGACGAGCAGGCCTGCGCGACTGGTTCCGCTCGACTGGGCGGAGGCACAGAGAGGGTGTGCAACGCCGCCGGGAAACACCGCACTCAAAAGAGCGACAACGAGAACGATGCGAAGCTTCATCGCGCGAACCTCCTGCGAACGAACAAGGCACCCGAGAGCGCAAGCGAGGCGGACGCTGCGGCCATCAGCATCGACCTCGAAGATTTGCGACGCGAGTGCTGTGCCACTGTGCTCGTGGCGGGTTGTTGATCCATGAAGGCTGCGGCATCTTTCTGCGCGGCGTGAGATGGCTGAGCGAGAGATTGGGTGCCCGCGTCGGAAATTGGTGACGTCAAGGTGAAGCCGCTGGCAGGCTGGGCACTGCGCGTTGGTCCGAGGTTTGAGCTCGCCGTCTTCGCTCCCGGGCGAATCGGTAATGCGCGGCGCGAGACGCCGAGCACCCCTTGCACGGTCGCGTAGTCATTCGGCTTTGGATCTCCGGCATGCAGAGCGAAGCCCCCTGAAGGAAATTGCAACGCGAGCAGCGCGGTGCGTGCGTCGTTTCCTTTCTTCCAATCCTCAGAGCGCTCTTGAAGCGCAGCTATAGCCGTCAACGCCAGCGCGGCCGAGTTCGCATTCGTGGGGTCACCGGGATACAAGCCGAATCCACCGTCGTCGTTTTGTGTCTCGGAAAGCCAAGTGCGCGCACGTGATATGACCGTGTCGAACTTCGGAACGCCGGCCGCAATGAGAACATCGATGACGAGGGACGTCGTGTCCGTGTCCGCTTTACTGGCGCAGCCTTCGTCGTGACCGAAGCCCCCGCCGCTGCACTCGTTCAAACGGAAGTACGTAATGGCTTGTACGGGAACGGGATCCCCCGCTGCAATGACACCCAAAACGGCCAGCGAGTCCGCATACAGCTGCGGCTCGTACATTCCCGCCGGCTTGTATTTCGATTCGAGCTCGGCGACGTAGTCGAAGCCACCAAAGGACCGCGGGTTCCGGCCGGCCGCCACCAAGCCCAGGATGATGCGCCCCGCATACGCAGCATTTTGTCGTGCGCGATCCGGCCCGCGCGTGGCCACGAAAGCGAGCGCGCGATCGACGGAAGCGCCGGTGACTCCTCCGGCAATCAAGGAGGCGATGTCTTCCCCGACTCCGTCCGGCGGCTGATCGGCAGAAAAGAACGCCCCGCTCGGCATCTGTCTCGACACGATGAAAGAGGCGCCCCGATATGCCGCATCGGCCACGGCCACGGACGGCGCCGTGATCGCGGCAGCAACGAAAGCTGCCGCGACCACACGCAGTACCTTCATGGGCTCAACAAGGGATGAAACAGATCACCGACGGTGCGTAGGAGAACTCGAGGACGTCCCCTGATGCGGCGGTGTAAGCGTCAACCCCATGCGACGTGGACTGCTTGTTCTCGAACATGTGCCAAAACGTTGCCAACCCGTCGACCGGCGTCTGGGCGTTCGGCTGTCCGCAAATGCCGTCGATGCACGTAACGAACGTGCCGTAGCCTGCGTACGTCACGGTGTCGTAGCCAGAGATGCAATGCGACGCCGTCGCCGCGTCCAGGACGGCGATGCCGTCGGCCGAAGCCGGAACCGATACCGGGCATTGCGCGATCGGCACCGGGCTCGCGGCGTCACCCGGCGAAACGCGAAGCGTGAGTGAAACGTTCGAAGCGTGAGCCGGAACGGTTCCTCCGATCGTCGCCATAACGGCGACGAGGCCCAACAAAAATCCCTTGCCGGTCCGGCAAGGGAAACGATCGTGCGTGATTCGCATGCTCGTTCCCTTTCTCGCGAAGGTCGGAGCTGACGCGGTGGCGGGTATCCTGGCTTGCCGCTCGGCCGAAGCGGCTTACAGTTGCGGGACAGCGCCGGACTCTCACCGGCTTCCCCCTGCTTTGTGGCGGCTCCTCGCTTCCGTGCTTTGGAGCACCGCCGCGTAGCTATTCGGTTGTCCAGCGGACCGTAACACCGCGCCACACTTCGGGCAAACCGGGCAGGGATCGAACCAAGCTACGTCGTACTTATGACACAGCGAGAGTCGTATGATTGGCCGAGCAAGCCCCCGCGGCCGGAGGTCTGCGAAAAAATGCCTTGGTGTCACACGTGTCGCGTCGAATATCAGTTCGAGCTCGACGCTTGCCCCGAATGCCGGGGCGGATTGACGGATGCACCTGCGCCGGAACGTCGCACGTCCTCGATCGCCGATCAGGCCCTCGTTCTTCTCGCGACGCTTCCCGCGGAGCAGGCTCTTGTTGCCGCAGGACGGCTCGACGCCGGAGGCATCGCAAACGCATTGCGTGACACCGAGGCCGGTGTGGCGTCGATGGACGGCCCCGTCGAGGTGCTCGTGCACGGCCCGCAGCTTTCGATAGCGCGCGACGTGCTTCGCGGGAGGAATCGGCGGCGCGGACGCCCGACGATTGCTCTCTACGTTCTGCTCGTCACCGCGACGGCACTTTTCTTGAGCGGCGCGCTCTTCATCGCGCGCTGGTTTTTCACCGGTTCACCGGTCTCCCGCTGATCAGCCTTCCGAACGCGGATCGCTCCCGACGAACGGCGGCTTCTTGACGACGCCGTTTCCCACTTTGGACCGGATCTCGACGTTGACGTCGTCTCCTTCAGAGACGCTTCCCGGCTCGACGTAGGCGAGCGCGATCCCGATACGTAGCGTCGGCGAAAACGTCCCGCTCGTCACGGTGCCGATCGGGCGCGTTCCCAGCAGGACCCGCGCATCGTGGCGCGGAATCACTTTGTCTTTCATGAGGATGCCGGTGATCTGCTTGCGCGGAGGGTGCGACTCGTACGCCTCCTTGCCGAGATACTCGCTCTTCGCTTTCGCAACCGCCCATCCGAGGCCGGCTTCACGCGGCGTCGTCCGCTGATCGATGTCGCTGCCGTGAAGCGGGTACCCCATTTCGAGCCGGAGCGTGTCCCGCGCGGCGAGCCCGCACGGCTCGGCGCCTTCGGCGAGAATCGCATCCCAGATTCTCACGGCATCGCCCGGCGGGCAAAAGATCTCGTATCCGTGCTCGCCCGTATAGCCGGTGCGCGCGATCACGATTCCGTCGTCGAGCTCGGCGACACCGAGGTACGGGAGCGCGGGTGCTTTGGGAAAGACGGCGTTCAAAATCGCGCGCGCCCGCGGGCCTTGCAGCGCCGGCGTCGCCCAATCGAGCGGCTCGACCTTCGCGCCGACAGACGCGACGCGATCGCGAACAAGATCGACGTTCGCGGCATTGGGTACGACGAGCACGCGATCGGGTGCCAGCACGTAGACGATGAGATCGTCGATGATTCCCGCGTCATCATTCAGGATGAGCGAGTAGCGCGCCTGACCAGGCTCGAGGTCCGCAACGCGATTCGTCAGCGCGCGGTCGAGATCCTCGCGCGCGCCGTCACCGCGGACGAGGAGTTTGCCGAGGTGCGAGACGTCGAAGACTCCGGCCCGTTGCCGTACCGCTGTATGCTCGGTAATCGTCCCCGCGTAGGAGATGGGCATCTCCCATCCGCCGAACGCGCCCATGCGCGCCCCGAGCGCGCGGTGACGGTCGTCGAGCGGCGAGTACTTCAACGCGGTCATGGCGGCGTAGCGTACCGGCCGGGCGGCCGGGTTCGCATCAGAGGGACGAGTACAGCGGGTTTGTCAGCGCGAGGAGAAGGTACCGGTCGCCGAAGCACGTTTTCGCGTCGTTCCACACCGACGCGTTGACGCACGCGTCGGCGCGACTCGGGGCATCGAGAAACGCCTGCGGATATGCCGCATCTTCGACGTACAGCTCGGCGCGATACCAGGCGCCGGCGCGGAATGGTAACGCGATCGATTGCGACTGACCGTTGCAGCGCCACGTAGCAAGCGTGGCCGGATCCGCGGCGGTATCCGGTGGGACGCAATCGCCCTCGCCCGGCATGCCGATCGTAGTTTTCTGGCCCTGCTCGCCGACCGGGCCGATCCCGTTTCGCCCGATGATCCGGATCGTCGACCCGAGCGGCGCGTTGTCCCATCGCACCCGAACGAGAACGTTGCTCGCCTTCGGAACGATGTCGCCCCCGATCGATCCGCCGACCGTTTCGAGATACACGTGCGATGCCAGCGACGGCACCGTGAACGAAACGTGAATGTGGCCTTTCTGGATCCCATCCTTAAGGCCGTTCCACGTCACGGCGCCGTTTGGGGCGTCAACGGTGTCGTAGACCCACAGCGATGGCATGCCGGGACCTTCAGACGCGGACGATGCGATCGTGTGAACGTCACTCGACGCAAGCAGCGGCAGCTTCTTGCCGAGAGGCGCGAGCGTCGTGACGCGGCCTTGCCACGCATCGTCGGCACGAGGATTGTCGGTCGAGTCGGGCCCAAAGACCTCTCGCTGATCGAGCCACGATCCCGACCAAGCCATGAATCCATCGAGCGGAACGGTGACGGGGTCGTACCGCCACGGCCACACGCGGTCGGTCGGCTCGAAAGCAGCCACGACACCGCCGGCGTTGCGGATGTCGGCCGCTTTCGCCGCGACGTCGGACGCCGACCATCCGTTCGCCGGGGTCGGGTCGTCGGGGAAATAACCGCTGAAACCGATGACACCGGCGCGTCCGGCGGGGAATCCTTTGTCGTCGACGAGATCCTTTTCCTGTCCGTCGAGGACCAACACCGGACAAGTTTTCGCAATTTCCGGATCGTTCGAGACGTGGCACGCCTTGTAGTCGGCTACGGCGGGATCCTTTTGTGCGGAGCATGGACCCGGAAACGCCGGCTTCTCGCACTGGGACTTCGACGGGGTGTTGTGATCGGTGAACGCAATGAATGCGAGGCCGCGCAACTCGGCGTCGTGAATCAGATCGATCGGCGCCCGGCCGACGTTCTGGTTCGGCGCCACCTGGCCGTTGTGGTCGGGGTCGCAGTTGTTCGGGACCGGCGGTGCGCTGCACACGTCGTACGAATAGGTCGAGTGGACGTCGAGGTCACCCGGCACCCACCGGCCGACAGGCGGATCGGCGCCGCCCGGACGCGGGGCGAACGCAGTCGCGGCGTACGCCAGCGCGATCAGCCCAGCCCAGAGCCGTCCCATGGCCCACTCATTCGCCGACATTTGCACCGATCCTGCAAGAACCGGTACCAGGTAGGATTGGATTTATGACCGACGGCTACGACCTCGTCGTCCTGGGCGGCGGCACCGGTGGGTACGCCGTGGCGCTGCACGCCGCGCATCTCGGCATGAAGGTGGCGCTCGCCGAGCGAGACCTCATCGGCGGCACGTGCCTCAACCGAGGATGCATACCGACGAAAGCCTTGCTGCACTCGGCCGAAACGCTCGACGCACTGAACGATGCGCCGAAGTTCGGCATCAAGGCCGCGGGCGTCTCGTTCGACTGGGACGGCGTCCAGCAGCACAAGGCAAAGGTCGTCAAGAAGCTCGTGTCCGGGCTCGAATCGCTCTTGAAGAGCCGCAAGGTGGAGGTCGTCAAAGGCGAGGCTTCGCTGGCGGGCGGCGGCGTTCGCGTCGGCGACCGGACGCTGCAGGCAAAGAACGTCGTCGTTGCGACAGGCTCCCAACCGAAGAGCATTCCTGGGCTGGAAATCGGCGAACGAATCATCACGTCCGACCAGGCGCTCGAAATGAAAGGCGTACCGAAGAGCGCGATCGTTCTGGGCGGCGGCTCCGTCGGCGTCGAATTCGCTTCGATGTGGGCCTCCTTCGGTGCCACGGTGACGATCGTCGAGATGCTGCCGTCTCTCGTGCCGCTCGAGGACGCCGATCTCGGCGCGCAGCTCGCCAAATCGTTTTCGAAGCGCGGCGTGAAGTCACTCGTCGGCGCAAAGCTCGAGGAGGCAAAGGCGGGTGACGATTCCGTGATGGCGACCGTCAGCCTCAACGGTAAGACGGAGACGATCGAGGCCGAGATCTTGCTCGTCGCCGTCGGACGCGGACCGGTGACCGACGGGGCCGGCTTGGACGGCGCCGGCGTCGCAACGGACCGAGGCTACGTGACCGTCAACGAGTCGTTGGAGACGTCGGCGAAAGGCGTTTTCGGCGTCGGCGACGTCATCGCGTTGAAGGACAGGCCGCATCCGCAACTCGCTCACGTCGCGTTTGCCGAAGGAATCTTTCTCGCCGACCACCTCGCCGGCAACAAACCCACGCCGATCAATTACGACGCGATCCCCCGCGCGACGTACTGCACTCCGGAAGTCGCGGCCGTGGGCCTCACCGAGTCGCAGGCGCGGGAGCGCGGTCACGACGTCGTCACGAAAGTCGTGAACTACGCCGGCATCGGAAAGGCGGCGATCCTGGGCGAAAACGCCGGGTTCTGCAAAGTCGTCGCCGAAAAGGACGGTCCTATTCTCGGCGTCCACTACATCGGTCCTCGCGTCACGGAGCTCGTCGCGGAAGCGATGCTCGCCGTCGGCTGGGAAGCGCTGCCGGAAGAAGTCGCCGCGCTGATCCACCCACACCCAACGCTCAGCGAATCCTTCGGCGAAGCGACCCTCGCGCTGGCCGGAAAGGCCCTGCATACCGCAGGCTAAGTACCGTTATGCCGGGTAGGCTGTCCCTATGAAGCCTCTTCTCGCCACCTGGCTCGGCCGCATCGGATATGCGGAAGCGTTTTCGCTTCAGACGCGCCTTGCCGAACGCGTCGCCGGCGGTTCGATGCCCGACACCCTGCTGCTGCTCGAGCACGAACCGGTATACACGCTCGGCCGGCGCGCATCCGAGGCCGAAATTCTTCTCGACGAGGTCGCATTAGAGTCGCGCGGAATCGCCGTGGAACGGTCCGATCGTGGCGGCCGCGTCACGTATCACGGCCCCGGCCAGCTCGTCGGCTATCCGATCATCAACCTCGGGCCGCTCGCCGACACGGTCGGGTACGTGCGGGCGCTGGAGCGTTCGCTCTGTTCGCTTGCGGCGCACTACGGCGTCCAAGCCGGGTGCATCCCCGGATTGACCGGCTTGTGGGTCGGTGATTCGAAGATCGCGGCAATCGGAGTGCACGTGTCGCGCGGCGTCACGACGCACGGCTTTGCGTTCAACGTCGATCCGGACCTGTCGGCGTTCAACGGGATCGTGCCCTGCGGGATCGTCGATAGGGGCGTCACGTCGCTTTCCGCGCTCGGCATGGAGGCGCCGCCGGTGCGCAGCGTCGCGATGACGATGGCGCCGCTGATCGCGGACGAACTGGGCCGGTCGCCGACTTTTGTCGAACCGTCTTTCTTGGAGGAGGGTGCACGTGCCGAAGCGTAGCCTCCCGCTCCTTCCGACGGTGCAAGGTCCGGCGCGCGGCTTGCAGATGGACGGCATCGAGACCGGGCGTAAACCACCGTGGCTCAAAGTGCGGATCCAAACCGGCGAGAACTTCAGCGACCTCAAGCAGATCGTCCGCGGCGAAGGCTTGCACACCGTGTGCGAAGAAGCGCGCTGTCCGAACATCTACGAATGCTGGGAGGAGCGCGAGGCGACGTTTCTCATCGGGGGCGACCACTGCACGCGCCGGTGTGCGTTCTGCGACGTGACGACGGGAAAGCCGGCGGGGTACGACACCGACGAGCCGCGTCGGGTCGCGGAATCGATCGCACAGATGGGACTTCGGTACGCCGTCGTCACCGGCGTCGCGCGCGACGACCTGGCCGACGGCGGCGCGTGGCTTTTCGCGGAATGCACCCGCGAGATCCGGGGCCAGATTCCCGGCTGTGGCGTGGAGCTGCTCATCCCAGACTTCAAGGGCGACGCCGGTTCATTGAAGATCGTCTGCGACACCGAGCCCGACGTGCTCGCACACAACCTGGAAACCGTGCGGCGCCTATTCGGTCGTATCCGTCCGGCGTTTACGTACGACGGCTCGCTCGAGGTCCTGCGGCGTGCCCGCGAGTTACTTCCGGCGCATTGCTTCACGAAGTCGAACATCATCGCCGGCATGGGCGAACGTACTGAGGAAGTCGTCGAGATGATGCGCGATTTGCGCGACGCCGGCTGCGACTTGCTCACGATCGGGCAGTACTTGCGCCCGTCGGCTCTGCAAATGCCCGTCGCGCAGTACGTCGATCCGTCGGTGTTCGCCGAGTGGAAAGTGGCCGGTGAGGAGATGGGATTCGCGTGGGTCGAGTCCGGCCCGCTCGTACGGTCGTCCTATCACGCCGGCCGTCAGCACCGCGCCGCGCGGCTGCGGGGGCTCACTCCCGCGACGTAGCGGCTCTTCCCGATCGCGCTAATCGCGCCGCGGGAACGCGAGGTCTGCGAGAGATCCCGCGCCGGTGGAGGCACTTTCGGAAATGAGCGGATCCGATGCAAAAAGGTTGGCTGCGGTGGCCGCTCGGGCGTCGCCGTGCTTGTCGAGCTCCCAGCCGGCGGCCTCACACAGCAAGGCGGCTTGGTAGGTGCGCGCCATACCCCACGCGAGACGCCGCCCGCTCGATTCCTCCGGCTCCGCGAGCATCGGACGCAGATGATCGACGGCGGCCTGCACCCGACGGGTCGTGTCGGCAAGCAATGGATGGTCGTACGCTCGCAGATGCGACTCGGCATCGGCGAGGAATGCGGCTGCGACGCCCTCGCCGCGCAAAGCGCGCAGCACGTCGTGCGCCATGACCGATGTCGTGCCTTCCCAAATGCAATTGACGTGGAGGTTGCGGAAAATGCGCGGGATCCCCGTGTCCTCGAGGTAGCCGGCGCCGCCGAAGGACTCGACGAGCTCGCTGCCGGCCCAGACCGCCTCGCGTGCGCACGCCAGCTTCGTCAGCGGCGTGACGAGACGTGTGAGCGCGGCGTCGCCGGTCCCATGCTCGATCTGCCCGACGAGCGTTCCCGCATGGAACGCGAGCGCGAGCATCGCTTCGTATTCGGCCGCGACGCGTGCGATCCACATGCGGTGCATCGGCTGGTCGCGCAGGAGCTTGCCGAACACTTCCCGCCGCGACGCATAGTCTCGTTGCAGCGACAACAGCTCTCCGACGCCGGCCAGCGCGCCGCCGGCCGCACCGAGCCGTGTGATATTGAGCATGATCGCAATCTTCGCCACGCCGCGGCCGATACCACCGACGGGCACGGCGATCGCACCGTCGAGATCCAGCTCCGCCGTCGGCAAACCGCGCGTCCCGAACTTGTTTTTCAGTCGCCGAACCGTGATGCCGTTCCAGGTGCCGTCGGCATTCCGCAGCTCGAGCAAGAACAGCGACAGTCCGCGACTGCCGGGCTCGGCGCCGTGCGGCCGCGCGAGGGCGAGCGTCATATCCGCGGTCGTCGCCGACGTGAACCACTTCGTCCCGTGCAACGTGTACGTACCGTCACCGACAGGGCGCGCGACGGTACCAGTTCGGCCGATGTCGGAGCCGCCTTCCTTTTCGGTCATCCACTGACCGGACGTCCATCCGCCACGGCGCGCCGTGAGCTTCGGAACGTATTTCTTCGCGAGCTCCTCGTCATGCGTGAGCAGAACGCGCGCTGCAGCGTCGGTCATGCCGATCGGGCACAGGGCCGTCGCAGTAACCGGGTCGAAAAGGTTTGAAAGACCCCCTTGAACCATGCGCGAGTGGACGCCGTAGTGATCCTCGTATGGCAGCGCGACGAGCCCGGTCTCCAAAGCGATCTCGACGAGGCGGGTCCACGCCGGATCGACGTCGAGACGATCGATGCGCCGGCCCCATGCGTCGTACGGCACGTGGCGCGGCTCGTTCGCCTCCGCTTGGGCACCGAGTGCGCGCAGGTCGCCGGAGGCGGCTCGCTCCCCCATCTCGTCCAGCTCGGGAGAGGCCTCGGCGAACACGTCCGGAGGAAGCAAGCGTTCGAGCGATCGTCGCAGCGCAACGTCGGTGCGAAATCGGTTGCTCGGTCGCGGCGGATCTTGCAGGAACGAATCGATCTCCATGCGGCGAGCGTACGGATCGGCCGACGCCATGGCAAGCGCGCCCGTAACGCAGAATTTACTTCAGAGAAACACGGTGGAAATCGCGACGTTGCTAGGGTCGTCGTTAGAGACCGGGCGTGGCTTTGATGCAGGGCGCATCGAGGACTAGGCTCGGGCCTCGAGAGAGACCGCCGCGGCTCAAGGAGGGGATGGCACCGTGCCCGACTTCAAATCTCCCAAAGACGTACTGTCCTTTGCGGAGAAGAACAACGTGCAGATCGTCGATCTGCGTTTTACCGACCTGCCGGGAGTAACGCAACACTTCTCGGTGCCGATTTCGGAGCTAACCGACGCGACGTTCGAACACGGCTTCGGATTCGACGGTTCCTCCATTCGCGGGTTCCAGGCGATTCAGGAATCGGACATGCTCCTGATTCCCGACGCGAGCACCACGGTTATGGACCCGTTCCTTTCGGTTCCTACCCTCGCCATGTTCTGTTTCATTCGCGACCCGATCACGCTCGAGTCGTACACGCGCGACCCGCGCTACATCGCGAAGAAGGCAGAGGACCACCTGAAGGGCTCCGGAATTGCCGACGTCTCGTACTGGGGCCCGGAGTGTGAGTTCTACATCTTCGATGAAGCGCGCTTCGATCAGAACCAGCGCGAGGGCTATTACTTCATCGATTCGTCCGAAGGGGTGTGGGGCTCGGGTCAGCCGGGGAGCCGCGGCTACCGTCCGCGGTACAAGGAAGGCTACTTCCCCGTCCCGCCGATGGACCAGTACCAAGACCTGCGCTCCGAAATGGTGCTCGAGATGCAGAAGATGGGCATCTACATCGAGGTGCAGCACCACGAGGTCGGTACCGCCGGCCAAGCCGAGATCGACATGCGGTACGGCACGCTTTTGGAAACGGCCGACAAAGTCATGAACTACAAGTACGTCGTCAAGAACGTCGCATGGCGGGCCGGCAAGACGGCGACGTTCATGCCGAAGCCCATCTACGGGGACAACGGTTCGGGCATGCACACGCACCAGTCATTGTGGCGCAACGGTGAGAACCTCTTCTTCGACGAGACCGGATACGGCGGACTGTCGGACATGGCGCGCTATTACATCGGCGGTCTGCTGTACCACGCGCCGTCGCTGCTGGCGTTCGCCGCACCGACGACGAACTCCTACCGCCGCCTGGTTCCCGGATACGAAGCGCCGATCAACTTGGTGTACTCGCTCCGGAACCGTTCGGCGTGCATTCGTATCCCGATGTACTCCAAGGCACCGGCGGCGAAGCGACTCGAGTTCCGCACGCCGGACCCGTCTTGCAACCCGTACTTGTCGTTCGCCGCGTGTTTGCAGGCCGGTCTCGACGGTGTGCGCAACAAGATCGAGCCGCCGGAGGCCGTCGACAAGGACATGTACGATCTCGAGCCGGAAGAGGCTGCCAAGATCCAGCAGGTTCCCGGATCGCTCGAGGAAGTACTCAACGCACTCGAGGCGGATCACGATTACTTGCTCGAAGGGGGCGTCTTCACCGAGGACGTCATCGACACGTGGCTCGACTACAAGCGCACGCGCGAGCTCGACCAAGTGCGCCTGCGTCCGCACCCGTGGGAGTACTACCTGTACTTCGACATCTAAGATCCGAGCTTCAGCAAAGAAGGCCGCCTCGCGAGGCGGCCTTCTTGCACGCTGAGTCCGGCTCTGCGGCGTACTGCCGAGACTAGACGACCTCTCCCGCGTCTTTGGTCACCGAAAAGAGCCGCCCCAGCTTGGGACGGCTCCTCGAGAAAATAAATGTTCTTACTAATCGTGATAGTGGCGGCGCGTGTAATAGCTACGCCCGCCAAAGCCTCCGAGCAGAAGTGCCACGACCAATACAACGATGATCAGTGTAAGCATCTGTTGCACCTCCTTACGGCAGTTCTACCCACGGACACTCCCCCGTAACCACATCAGCGAACGTCTGCAACCCTCACATTCGAGGCGTGGCCGGCAAGACTTGGAGATCCCGGATATCCGTCGTCGCGATGACGGCTCCTCCGGCGAGATCAGCCACCGCCACGGCGAAGGCATCGATCGCCATTTCCGAGGAAGCCTTCAGACGACCAAGCAATTGACCGGCGCGTACAGCCGTTCGCGAATCCACGGAATAGACCTCGACGCCCTCACGGCGAACCCCAGCAAACACCGTCGAGTCTGCCTCCTTCCGCGCACGACTTCGGCCAAGACCGAGGCAACGGTGGCGATCGGGAGATTTCGATTCCGCGTTTCCCAGATCAGCGCGCGAACCTTGTTACGCCGGTGAGCCGGGCCTTGGGCAATCGCTGAAAGGGCTTCGCTATCGAGCAGCAGCACGTTGACCCTTCCGACGACCCTGGTTCGGAACTGCTTCCCAATCGCCGATCAATCGAGCAGCCCATTCGAGCCGAGCGCTTCCGTCATCACCTCGACGAGGCGGCGGACGTCGCGAGCGCGGAACCGGCGGTGGCCGCCGGGCGTGACGATGAACGGGAGCCGTCCTTGACGTGCCCAGTCGGACACTGTGCGTCGCGAGACTTGCAGCACGAGCGCAACTTCGCCCGGCCGCATCATCTTCGATTCGAGCCATTCCCGACGTTCTTGATCCTCGAGCAAGTTATGTGCGAGACGTCTGCGTCTTTTGGCGCGCTTAGCCGCACTGCTCCGGCGCGCAGCCGCCCGGACGGGATGGCTTCGAAATTCATCCTGCGCGGTCCGTGCATCGATCGGCATAGCCGCATAGTGGCACTGCCCACCGTGGGAGTCCAGTAGAGCGAAGTGCTCGAAGTCCTCGCTCGTCTCAAAGGTGCAGGATCACAGTGAAAACTTAGTCGAGCACCCACGCTTCGAAACACGTTACGCCGTCCGGACCGACGGTCGCGGCGTGTTCGGTCGCCGGCTCCAAGTCGAGACGATCTCCCGGCTCCATCTCTATGTCACCGTCGTGCGTGTGAAACGTAATGCGTCCTTCGACGCAGTACAGGACCTTTTTGTAGTCGTGCGAATGCCAGCTGTAGAGCGCACCCGGCTTGTCGTCCCACGACCGCGCCGCAAGACCATCACCCCTCAGCGACTTCTTGACCGCGTCCTCCGACGCTTCGACGGCGTGTTTTGCAAGATTCGCTGTCATCACGCTTCTTTTCTCCCATAAAAGACGTCTTCACACACCTGCCTACAGCGGCGCGTGATTCTGCGGTAGTCCTCGATGAACCCGACGCGGGCCCCCGGGCCCGGATAGCCCAAGCACCGAGCGAGCATCTCGAGCTCGTCGGCGTCCTTCGGAAGGGCGTCGATCGGCTTGCCTTTCATGAGATACAGGCGGTTGCGGATTTTCGCGAGGAACCGGTAAGCCTCGACGAGCCAGCGAGCATGCTCGACGGAGATCACGCGCAATTCCGCGGCGGCGATGATCGCGCCGCTCGTCGAGGCAACGCGGATGTGCTGCTCGTGCCCGCCGTGAACGAGCTGCATGAGCTGGGTGGTGAATTCCACGTCGACCATCCCGCCGAGGCCGACTTTCAGCTGCGTCTTTGGGTCCTCACGCGGGCCGAGCCGCTCGCGCTCGATCCTCGCTTTCGTGCTGCGGATTTCGCGCACGACGTGTTGCGACAGCCGCTCCGGGTACACGAACGGCGCCGCGAGGTCGAGGAACTGGCGGCCGAGAGTGACGTCGCCGGCGACCGGGCGCGCCTTGAGCAGCGCTTGGAACTCCCACGGCTTTGCCCAGC
>JAIVGO010000036.1 GCA_020201525.1 Actinomycetota bacterium
GCCCGTGCACCTCGGGATCCCTCGGCGCGAGGCCGGCAAGCACACGCCCCAGTCGCATTGCATCCTCACAGAGCGCCGGGCGCATCCAATCGTCGCCCGAGGTCGCCGAATATCCCTCGTTGAAAATCAAATACAGCACTTCGAGAACAGAGGACAGCCGCTCGTCGCGATCCTTGCCGTGCGGAACCTCGAACGGCACACGGGCATCGGATAGCGTTCGCTTCGCGCGGACAATCCGTTGGGCGACCGTCGGCTCGGATACGAGGAAAGCTCGCGCAATTTCTTCCGTCGTGAGCCCGCCCAGCAGTCGGAGGGTCATTGCGACACGCGCCTCTTTTGAAAGAACTGGATGGCACGCCACGAAAATGAGACGCAACAGATCGTCGCCGAGATCTTCGTCGATTGCCGTTTCGAGTTCCATATCCTGCGCCTCAAGCTCCTGACCCAATTGTTGTTGCTTTACTTCAAATCGTTTCTGGCGCCGGAATTGATCGATCGCGCGGCGTTTGGCAACCGCCATGAGCCAGGCGCCCGGGTTGTCGGGCATTCCGTCCGACGGCCACTGCTCGAGCGCCGCGAGGAGCGCGTCTTGAGCGAGATCTTCTGCGAGCCCAACGTCGTGCACCATCCGAGCGAGCCCGGCGATGAGCTTGGGCGACTCGATCCTCCAGACTGCGTCAATCACGCGATGTGTGTCGGTCGCCGTCACGGCGACCGATCACATCACCTCTTCCCTGCCGGTGCAACCTCGTTTCAGCGACTTTGGATCTTGCTGCGCATTCGCGCTTCGGCTTCGCGAAGCTCGGGCGTGAGCGCTTCGCCGAAATCTTCGGCTTCGTGCACTTGCCGAATCTCGATCTCGGTGCCACCGTCGAACGGCGCACGCTTCATCCACTCGATGACTTCCTCTTTCGTCTTCGTCTCGAGCAGCCAGAACCCGGCGACGAGCTCTTTCGTCTCGCTGAACGGGCCGTCGGTCACGGTGCGCTTGTCACCGTCGAACTTGATGCGTGCACCCTTCGAGCTCGGGTGAAGGCCTTCTCCGGCAAGCATGACGCCGGCTTTGACGAGCTCCTCGTTGAATTTCGTCATCTCGGTGAGGATTTTCTCGTCGGGCAGAACCCCTGCCTCGGATTCCTCGCTTGCCTTGACGATCACCATGAATCGCATGGTCTCTCCTTTCTTCGAGCCGGGTCCCCGATGCTACCCACCGAGTGCCAAACCCTGCCTCTACCTAGACGTCGATCGGGAATCGGCTCAATCGACAAAAGGCGAGAACTTTATTGAGCGAAGCGAGCAGATGGTTAGCCGACAGCGTCCCACCAGACAGGCACAGGCGCCGTCCCAGGAAGGCAAACAAGGTCTCGTCGAAGTCGCCTTCCCAGTTCGCGGCCGCAGGCGTCGAGCTGCGCTGGGCTATCTCTTCGATTCTCGATACCCAGTCAAATTTTGGCCGCTGAATGGCCAAAACGTGACTGGGTACTCCGGTAGCTTCTGAACCTGTGTCGTGGCCGGCCTGCGCGACGGTTCGCTCCCGCGACGCCGGTGCGCTGCAATGATCACCGCATTGCGCGAAGGACCGATTGCGCGGCGTTGTATCCGCACATGCCGTGCACGCCCGCCCCGGGCGGCGTAGCCGCCGAGCAGATGTACACGCCGGGAATTCCCGTGCGGTAGGGATCGAGCGTGATGCGCGGGCGCATCACGAGCTGAAGCGGTGAATTTGCTCCTCCGGCGATGTCTCCACCCACGTAATTGGCGTTGCGAGCCGAGATCGCGGTGGTGGACTGCGCGGTCTTTGCAACGATCCGGTCTCGGAAACCCGGCGCGAAACGTTCGATCTGATCGATGAGCGGTTGCTCGGCGTCGCCTTCATACCCGTTCGGGACGTGCGCATAGGCCCACACCGGATGCACGTTGCCGGCCGAGCGATCCGGATCGACGAGATATTGTTGAGATACCAGCACGAACGGACGCACCGGCATCCGGCGCCGGTTGACGTCTCGTTCGGCGTCGACGATCTCCTCGAACGATCCGGCAACGTGCACCGTCCCGGCCCGGCGGCACGACTCATTCGTCCACGGGATGCCCCCGTCGATGGCGAAGTCGACTTTGAACGCGGCGGGGCCGTGGCGATACTTCCGGTACGCGCGGGCAACGCGACCGGGAAGCCGGTCCCCGGCGATGTCTGCCGCGGCTGAGGGCGCGACGTCGAGCACGATCGCATCGGCACGGGGAATCTCCGTCAGCGAGCGTACGCGGACACCGGTTTCTATCTTTCCGCCGAGCTCGTACAAGACGGCCACGAGCGCCGTAGTGATCGATTGCGACCCGCCGCGAGCCACCGGCCACCCGTACCGGTGACACGCGGCGACGAGCATCATGCCGACGGCGGAGCTCATGAAGTGGTCCAACGGCGTCTGCGCATGCGCGGCGACGCCGCCGAATAACGCGCGTGCCGAAGCCGTCTTCCACGTACGTGTCAGCGCCGTTGCCGGCATCGCCGACCGCAGACCGAACCGCGCGAGTGCGATGGGGTGGCTCGGTACGTGCACTACCGTCCGAAACACATCTTCGACGAGAGAATCGAAGTTGCGAGCCGATGAGCCGAATGTGCGGCGCCACGCCGCGCCGTCCCGTCCGAGTTCGTTTACCGTCCTGTCGATCGACCGGAGCATCACGCCGGCACTCCCGTCGTCGAGCGGATGCGCGAGATCGATGTCGGGCCATCGCCACTCGAGCCCGTGACGCTCGAGGTTAAGCGACCGCAGAAACGGCGAGGCGACCGCCATCGGGTGCACGGCCGAGCAATGGTCGTGCAAGAGCCCGGGAATCGTGATCTCACCGCTTCGCGCACCGCCGCCGATGGTGTCTTCGGCTTCGAGCACGGTGATGCGTATACCTTCACGCGCCAGCGCGACGGCACAGGCGAGCCCGTTCGGACCCGAGCCGACGACGACCGCTTCGCTCACGCGACCGGCGCTCGCGAACGTCCGCCCGTGACTTCAACCGGAAAGCTCCATGACTCCTCCAGCCATGGGCCGCGCCGTACCATTTCGGCAACCTCGACCCAGCCCTCTTCGAGCAACCCCGACGCCGCGTCGTAGATCCGGTAGCGCTGTCGAGGAATGTGAATAGGCTGCGACTCGAGCGTGATCACGCGGAGCTCTCCTTCGATGAAGCCACATTGTTCTTGAACCGCCGCAAGAAGGCGATGATCGTGGAAATGTCCGTCGCCGAAGTTCCAGCCGGCGACAATGCCGGCGATCGTTTCGCCGTCGCGCCCGTCGTAGTCGTCTACATGTATGACGGCTCGCGCCATGAGCGCTATCAACGCGCGGCCGTGACTATGCATGGCGCGAAACGCATGGCCTCTCTCCAGCACGTACTCCGCCATCTGGGGATCGTAAGTCGTCGACAGTTGCTCGAGCGCGATACGCGCGACCTTGTACACGCGCGTATCGAGCTTCTCTTCCGCCTTCGTGTCCTTGCGGAACAGCCACATGCTCGACGCCCAATTGCCCGCGTAGTACCGCATGCTCAACAAGAAAGAGACTTTCTCCGGAAAGAGATTTCCGATCACCGGAATGACGACGCCGATAGTCGCGAGCACGGCGATCAACAACGGATCGTCGACGCCTGAGAGCGGCACGAATCCGTAATGCCCAAAAACAAAGACGATGCCGAAGATCATGAACAGATTCCATTCGAGCGGGACGCCGAGCGGAAACGCAGAGACGATGTGCACGTGGAACAACACCATGCCGGCAATCGCAAGCGTTTGTGCCGTCGTCCCGCGGGCGAGCAGCATGATCAGCGGCAGGGAATACTCGACGACCGTCCCCCCGTGCGCGGCCAGCGCCGCCAGTCGGGACGGGCGAATGTCGTCGGGGTAATTCCTGTAGAGCTTCGCCTTGAAGCGTTTCGACCGGTTCCACGGCGTGTTGCTGAGCATCACCGACGTGACGAACGGAAAGTGCCGGTTTAGCTTTGACGTCGCAGCACCCCACCAAATGAAAAACATGACGAACTGCCACGCCGCCACCATGTTGCGAAGGGGAAACAGCGAAACGACGAGAACGAACCCGTAAATCTCCGGGCGTGCCGCGAGGAACGGAACCTTGTCGCGCAGCCCGAGCACGACCAAAAAACCGAGGAGAATCGCAATCGGCAGCTGTTGCAAGCGCCCCGACGCCGGACTTCGCGAAACGAGCAGGTATGTCGCCGAGGCGAGAACACCGGAGTACAGCAGCACGTCCGCGCGGGAGCGCCTGTAGCCCTCCGTCAGCGGCACTTTGTCGGGCCACGGCGGCAGCCGCACGGTGCGCGGCCGCAGCCAGTACAAAATGCCGCCGATCATCGGGGAGAAGCGGCCCGTGAGCGGCATCGACCCAGACCCGAGGCCGATGATCTCCCACAGCAGCGTCCACACGGCGACCTTTTGAAAAACGACCGGCATCGTCCACCACGACCCGATGTGGCCGAGTCCTCCTGTGCCGCGCGTCGTTGTGGAAATCACGATCGCGGCGCCGGCCACGAACACAATCAACTTCACCGCATAAAGCGCGTAGACGATCCCGGGCGCACCGAACCCGTTGACCGCCCACTCCTGCACATTTGCTTTGAGACGCGCGAGGTACGGCTTGGCTCTCCATTCATCGAGATCGAATGGTGGCGGTGACGGTTGGAGGAATCCCATGCGCCTGCGCGCGAGGCTATATGAGGGGTTCGCACCACAGCAAGCAAGGTCTCGCCTCGGTCGGTTTTCTTGTCACTACGAGCGGGAGTAGGGTGCCAGACGTCCGGCACGATGGAGGGAGGCAATATGCTCAGCCTCAACACGATCATGATCGGCACCGAGGAAGTGAAGCCGCTGCGCGACTTCTACACAAAGCTGCTCGGCGAGCCCGGGTGGGACGACGAAGGCTTCGTCGGATGGCAAGCCGGGTCCGGCATGATCATGATCGGCGCGCACTCGGAAGTGAAAGGACGGAACGAGATGCCGGGTCGCATCATCCTCAACTTCGAGACGACAGACGTGAAGAAGGAGTTCGAGCGCATCAAAGGCCTGGGGGCGACCGTCGTGCAAGAGCCGTATCCGCCCTCGGAAAGTATGCCGGACTTCCTGCTCGCAACTTTTGCAGATCCGGATGGTAACTACTTCCAACTCGCGACACCTATGCCGGCGCAGTAGCACCGGCATACGGAGGCGCAACTAGCAGACGTATCCCGTCACACCGATCCAGATTCCGATGATCCGGATCGAAAATGTGGAGCCCGCGCAGTTCACATCTCCGCTCTTGTCTTTCGTGATCCCAAAGAAGTCCCAATCGACCTTCCGGTTCCGTGACCAGTAGCCCGGGTGAATGTCTGCCTCGAAACCGACGCTTCCGCCGATCCGAAGCAGATATCCCTGGAGCGCATAACCGTTCGTGTTGTTGAACGTATAGCCGGAAAAACCGGTGCTGTCGGAGTCGGCGTCGAATTCGAAATGGCGAACTCGCCAGTTGTCCACTTGCGTGAATTCGTCCGCTTGCCCGCGAACGCACCCTGAATTGAGGGGACGCACACAATCGAACACGTTCACCGTGGTGGGCTCGCTCGCGTCGAGCTCGAACGATCCGGCTCCCGACGAGCGGGCGTACCCATCGCAGAACCCATCACCGGCCGCGCAGAAATACATGTGCGAGGGCAACGGGTCGCGAATGTCGGCGTGAAGGTTCCACCGGTCGCCGGAATTCGTGTCGAGCTGGAGACTCCCCGCGAACGACGAAGCGTCGTAGAACATCTCTTGATTGGCGATCTTCACGTGCACGGTTGACGGTAAGGAGTCGAGGGTCGCTCGCGTGTACTGCGTCTTACTGCCCGACAATTGGGTGAGATCGGCCTTGAAGACTCGCCCCCCGGTAGTCGTGAGCGTGAAATCTGGCGCAGGCGTTTGTGTACCGACGAGCAAGCGGAGCCCGGTGACCCGGACGAAAACAACATAGCGATCGGCGATGTCCTCGAGCATGATTCCGTCGTACTGTGACGGCAAGCGGTCGTCGGGACCGCTCGTCAATTGCAGCTCGACGAGGCCGACGGTCCCGCCCTTCGCGTCGAACGTCACGGTGCCACCAGACGTCCAGCTGGCGTCCAGCGCAACCGGTAGCGACGACAAGGTGCCGTGAAGCTCCTTCGCGCGCCCGGAAATGCCCACGGGGTCGAAGGCGTCCAGCGTCAGCGACGAAACGGCGGCCGAGGCACGGTACGCAAGGGATGTCGCGGATGTAAACGCAATCGAAACCTGAGACGGGAGCCGGTCGATCAGGCCGGACGTGGTCGCCACCCCGCTTGGTTTTTGGCTGGAGAGCGATACTTGGAATAACCGCCCGCCCGTCGTTTGAAGATCGAAGGACGGTGGTGGTCCCTGAGCGAAGGACACCTTCTTGAGTCCCGTCAAGCGCCCGAACAGTACGTAGCGATCCGTGAGGTCTTGGAGAATCAGGCCATCGCGATCGGCGGGCAACGTCGCATCCGGACCACTCGTGAGCAATACCTCGAGCAATCCGATCGTCGATCCCTTGGCGTCGGCCGAGACCGCGCCCCCGGTTCCGGCCCACGAGACGTCAAGGCTCTTCGGAACGCTCTGCAGGAGAGCCGTCGCGTACGTTGCGCGCCCGGCGACACCGGCCGGATCGGCTATGACTGCCGATATTTCTCCGACGCTATCCGATGCCACATAACTCAGCGATCCGGCGGGATTCAAGGTCGCCGTCATCGACGACGGAAGATCGTGGATCTTAACGAGAGTAGTGCGCGCTCCTTGGAGAAGACGCACGATGAATGGTCCGGGCGACTTCGTCAGAGTCAGCGTGTACGGCGCGGCCCCGGTCGTGACGCGCGCCACGGAAAGTCCGGTAAGTCGCGCCGCGATTGCGAAGTGATCGGCCACGTCCTCGAGGACGACCCCTTCGTAGCCTGAATCCACCGCCAGCTCCGGACCCGACGTCGCCAAGAGCGTCGCCGACCCGAGCACGTTGCCATGCGCGTCGATACCCGCAGACGTCGACGTGCCGAAGTCGAGCGACAAAGACGTCGGCACGTCCGCGAGACTCAGTCGCACAAGTGTTGCTCGCCCTGCGACGCCGGCCGGATCGGAGATGACCGCGTTTAAGGAGGCGATGCGGGCCGATCCGGCGTACGTCAACGTCCCGGACGGATCCAAAGCCGCCTGCACCTGGCTCGGAAGATCGTGCACGGTGACGAGCGTGTCACGCGACGCTTGAACGAGATGGACGATGAACGGCCCTGCGTTCTTTTGGAGCGTCAGCTGATACGGGGCGGTTGTCGAGACGCTCGCCAGCTTCAGACCGGCCACCCGCGCGGCGAACGAGTAGTGGTCGGCCACATCTTCGAGCACGACTCCGTCGTAGCCGGCCGGCACCGCGATCTGTGGTCCCGACGTAGCGAGAACATCGATCAAGCCGATCGATCCACCGTGCGCATCGAGCGATATGGTCGAGGCTGTTCCAAACGTAAGGTCGAGGGACGGCGGCAGGCTTTGCAGCGTCAAATTCAATGCCGTTGCGCGGCCGGTGACACCGGCCGGGTCGGTCAGCTGTGCGTCGACGGAGCCGATCGCCGCCGATGCCGCGTAACTCAGAGAACCCATCGCGGGATTGAGCGTCGCTTGCAATGAAGCCGGGAGATCGTGAACCTCGATGTGTGTCCGGCGCACGAGCTGCGTGAGCTCAACGAGGAACGGTCCCGCCTGCTTCTGAATGTTCAAAGAGTACGGGGAGACCGTCGAGACACTGACGAGCTTTAGCCCAGTGAGGTGAACGGCAAACGCGTAATGATCGGTCGCGTCTTCGAGGACCACTCCGTCGAACCCGGATGGAACGACGACGTTCGGGCCGGACGTGATAAGCAAGTCGATAAGTCCGACCGAGGCGCCGTGTGCGTCGAGGGATGCCGCCGAACCGGCCGCGAATGTCAGATCGAGCGTTTGCGGCATGCTTTGCATGGCCAAGTGCAGTCGCGTCGCGCGACCGGCAACGCCGGCCGGGTCCGCGACGTCGGCCTGCAAGGAGGAAATCGCGGCGGACGCCGTATAGCTGAACGAGCCTTGGACGGGATCAAGGGTAGCCTGCAACGAATCTGGAAGGTCGTGCACTTCGACGCGCGTGGTGCGCGCGTTCTGGGTGAGATCGATGAGGAACGGGGTCGCCGTTTTGCGAATATCCAGCGAGTACGGCGACGCGGTGGATACCGTGACAAGGCGCAAACCGGCTAGATGAACGGCAAACCCGTAGTAGTCGGCCGCATCGTGAAGGACCACGCCGTCGAAGCCGGCCGGCACGGCGACTTGCGGGCCCGACGTCATGACGAGATCGATGAGACCGATCGATTCCCCATGCGCGTCGAGCGTCGTCGTCGTTCCGGCCGCGAAGGAGAGGTCGAGCGAGGTGGGCAGAGAATCGAGCTCGAGATTGAGTGAGGTCGCGCGGCCGGAAACTCCGCCGGGGTCGGTGATCGAAACGCCGACGTGACCAATGGTCGCCGACGCGGTATAAGACGCCGTGCCCGCGGGATCCAGGGAGAGCTGAATCGAGCTCGGCAGGTCATGTATCTCGACGATCGTCGCGCGCCCTCCCTGCAACAGATCTACCAAGAACGGCCCGGCCGCCTTGCGTAAATCGAGCGAATAAGGTGCGGCGGTCGTGACACCGGCGTAACGCAGTCCCTGGAGCCGAACGGCAATTGCGTACAGCGAGTCGGTGTCGCGCAGCACGACACCGTCGAAGCCATCCGGAACGGCGAGGGGCGCGGCGGACGTGAGCATCAAGTCGATGAGCCCGATCTCAGATCCATGCGCGTCCAGCACCGTGCTGCCCGAGCTCGGGAGATCGAGCGTGAGAGACGCCGGCAGGCTCCGGACCAGAAGATCGAGGCGCGTGGCACGGCCGGAAACACCACCCGGATCGCGCACATTTGCTATGAGCTCGCCGATCGGCGCCGACGCCGTGTAGGAAAACGAGCCGGCCGGATCGAGCGTTGCTTGCAAGGAATCCGGGAGATTGTGAATCTTGATTTCGGTGAAGCGTGCTCCTTGGCTCAACCGCGCGAGAAACGGCCCGGCATTCTTCCGCAAGTCGATCGAATACGGCGCACCCGTCGAAACTTTGACGAGCTTGAGTCCGGTGAGACGAGCAGCAAGCGCGTAGTGATCCGTCACATCTTCGAGGACCAAGCCGTCGTAGCCGCTATCCACGTCGATCACCGGGCCCGACGTGAGATGAAGATCGATCAGGCCGATCTGCGACCCATGCGCGTCGATGGTCGCGGTGTTCTGCGTCGAGAAGTCGAGTGTCAGCGAGGCCGGTACCGACTCGACACGAAGGTTCAAGCTCGTCGCACGGCCGGCGATGCCCGCGGGGTCTGCCCCTGTTGCAGTGATGAGCCCGATCGGCGCCGACGCCGTGTATGAAATCTTTCCCGCGGGATCAAATGTGGCGTCCAGCTCGCCGGGTAGATCGTGAACCTCAATGCGAATCGTCCGGGAACCTTGATGGAGCGCGGCGAGAAACGGCCCGGCCGACTTCTTGAGCTGCAACGCGTACGGTGGTGCGCCGGTCGAGAGCGATATGAGACGCAAGCCGTTGAGCCGCACGGCCAATGCCCAATGATCCGGCACATCCTCTAGGACGATTCCGTCGAAGCCGTCGTCGACTTCCAGAACCGGTCCGGACGTCATCAGCAAGCGGACTGCACCGATCGCTCCGTCGTGCGCATCGAGCTTCGCGACGCCGCCGTTCGTCCCGAACGCGAACGACAGCTCGGTTGGTACCGCGTCCAGGGCGAGATGCAGTTGCGTCGCGCGACCACCGATCCCCGCCGGGTCGATTACATCAACGAGGATTTGCGTGATCGGAGCCGATCCGGAGTACTCGAGCGTTCCGGAAATCGTCGAGAAGACGACCCGCACGTGGCCCGGAAGGTTGTTGATGCGTGCGTCGAGGCTCCGGCTGCCGTCTTCGATCCGGACGAGGAAAGGCCCGGGCGCGATGTCGACGTCGACGAGGAAAGGATCGCCGGTATCGAACTCGGCGCGCGAAAGGCCGAGGATCCGAAACGCGAACGAATCGCCGCCTCCGCGGTCCGTCTCATACAGGTATGCAGGCTCGTCGAGCCAAGCGATGCCGCGACCGGACGCGCTGCCGACGGTAATTGCGCCTATGGCGCCGTCACTTTGCAATGTCGCATGCGTCGGTGTGTCTTGCACGAGCGCGACGTGGGTCGCCATGTCGTCGAGACGGATCACGAACTCATCCAGGATCGTCGTCGCGCGGGTGTCGGTGACCGAGAGCGAGATCGTCTGCACGCGTGCGCTTGCCTGGTAGCTCCACGTTCTCTTGCCGTCGTCGGAGTCGGTTAGAACCAGGGAGACGACGTTCGGCAACGTATCGATGAGCAATTCGGTTTGAAGATTCCGGTCTCCCTGAATGTCCTCGATCAACGCGGAGACTCGCGTGGGCTGGCTGGTCGTGAGATCGACCCCGGACTGCTGAATGCCGAGATCGGATCCCTGCAGCAAACCGAAGTGCACGGCCGCGGGAACCGGGGTGTATTGAATCCGGCCACGCTGCGGATCCACGCGTTCGCCGTGCGCGCCTTCCTCGTACACCTCTCCGATGATCGCGATTGTCGAACCTGCCCCAACGGACTCCGCATCGAGCGCGAAGCTCGACACGCGACCGGCGCCGGCAAGCTGCACAGTCGACTGAAATGCCGCCGGCGCCGTGTCGGCGAGCGCGTCGTACCCATAGGCGACCTTGAGGTTGCTCGATCCTCGCGGATCGCCCACGATCGCTTCGACGAGCAGGGGCAACGGCGACGGTGCACCGGGCAAGGTATTGACGCGAACTGTTGCACGCCCGGCGTCAATCGTCAGCTGAATGAGAACGTCCGGTGCAAGCGCGAGGTCGTTCGAAAGTGAGCCGTCGACATCAACCGGCGTCGGTACGAGCAGGATCGCATCGGTCGTCTTTTCGACGTCGCTGCCACCCGGACCCCGGAAGATCGTGTGGATCTTGTAACCGATGGGGCTCGGAAGAGAAGGAAGCGAGGGCGTCGGTACCGGGAGCGGCGACGACGTCGGTGAGCTGTTCGGGGTCGGGTCGGCGGCAACGCGCGAGCCCGACGCCGCCGGCGCAGGCGTTCTCGGAACGGGCGGCAACGTAATGTCGGGTGCAGCGAACGCGTGCGTCGTCGAGTTCGCGGCGAGCGGGAGGAGACCGGCCACAACCGGCGATGCCAAGATCGCTATCGCTACAAGCTTGCCGACCCACTTGCTCACAGAGAACCTCCTCGTTACGAAACCGGTGGGGCCGCCGCGGCGGCCGGCGTGAAGCGCGCCAACCGTCCGGCGCCTGCTTCAGTTACGTACAGCTTCGCCGACCCATCGATTGCGATCGCCGTCGGCGTCGACAACGTTCCGAAGCTTTCCACGAGGGCACCCCAACGTGTAAAGTGCTCCACGCGGCCGTTGCCGCTCTCGACCACGAACACTCCGTACGCGTTGGCGAGAATTCCCGTCGGAAGGGACGTGCATCCGCCGTCCGTACCTTCGCCGCCCCACGCGCCGGCGAAATTACCGTCGAGGGTCAGCCGTTGAATCCGCTCGTTCCCCGTGTCGGCGACGAAGATGTAGTCGCCCCAAACGGACACGGACGTCGGTGAGGACAACTGGCCGGGGTTCGTTCCCGATGTACCGATAACCGCAACGGCAGTCCATGTGTTGTTCGTGCGCGAGATAATTTGGATCCGATCGTTCCCGGTGTCCGCGACGGCGAGCATGCCTGCATACGGACCGTTCGGGATGACCGAGACGCCGCGCGGCGAGCTGAACTGACCGGGATCCGAACCGTACGATCCGAACGCCGTGACAAAAAGTCCGGCGAATCCCCACGCTTGGATCCGGTTGTTACCGGTGTCGGCGACGAACACGATTCCGCTGTCGGTGACCGCAACTCCGCCGGGCCATTTCATTTGCCCGTTACCCGTCCCACTCGAACCGAAATACTCGGTCGAGAACCCGCTCAAATCCGTCTTGGCGATGCGATCGTTGGCCGCATCGGCAACGAACAATTTTGCAGATCCATAGGCAACCGCTTGCGGCGACGCGATCTTTCCACTGATGAGCGTTGCGGTCGGGGCGAAGCCCGCGGCGAAAGCGGGTGAGACATCCGCCGGCCCGGCCGTGGCGGTCGTCGGACAGGACGCCCCCGGGAAAGGCGGCGCAGTTGGTTGTGGAAGGGTGGGCAGCGGCGACGGCTCGATGGTCGGGATGGCCACAGTCGGCGTCGGGACGGGTGAGACAGTCGGCAGCGGTAGCGACGGAGTAGGAACCGGAGTCGGCGACGGTAGGTCGGGTGCTTCCGGAAGCGGCGGCACCGGTCCGGCCAGCAGTCGAACTTGCGTGACGAACGCGATGTCGATCTGGTCGAGAAGGGCGACTCCTTCGACGATCGGAGCGAAACGCTCCACGAACGTTTGCGGATACGAATCCAGAGCGGGCGCGGTGAAGGTAAACGTGAACGTGCCGACTGACCCGGACGGTACGGTCGGGGTCTCCATGCGAACACGGCGCCCGCCGGACCATATCCAGGTGTGTGCCGCGACGAGCTTCCACGCGTAACCCGGCGGATAGCTCGGCGTGGGTAGCGGGCTCGGCGAAACAGTTGGCTCGGGTGTCGGCGGTGGCTCGGGCGTGGATGGTGGCGACGGCAACGGGTCCGGTGAAGGAACCGGTTCGACCTTCGGGATTGCCGGTACCGATCCGGATACGGGGACGACCGTCGTCGTAAAGGAGATCGTGTGCGAGTCCATCCACGGTCCGCTTTCGACGAGCGGGGAAAACTGTTCGGTCAGCCGTGTGTTCGGAGCGACTTCCGGCGCTCGGAACGTAAACGTGAAGGACGCGAGCGAGCCCGGCGGAACGACCGGCGTCTCCATGCGGACCCGCTTGCCGCCCGACCACAGCCACGTTGCATCCTGAACAGCGAATGCGCTCGAGCGGTCGCGAGGAGCAGCCGATCCGAGTCGCACGGGCGACGACGATAGATCCTCGCCGTACCACGTCTCCGATCCGTCGTTGCGAATAACCGCGCTCACCGTCACGACGAGCCCGGGATGCATGGTCAGAGGCAGCGGCTGCAGAGCGATCTGCGTCCACGCGTACGGTGCAACGTCGGCGTGAACCGTTGAGATCCCGATCGCGGCAAGGGCGATGCCGAACAGCGCCGGGATCGTCCGGAGCGACCGCGACACCTTCGGCACCGCCTTTCGCGCTTCCTATGGAATCAAATCATCGGCAGCGTTTTCCGCCGGTACCACATACGAGCAGTTGTACGCGTGGACGTTGGCCGCCGTATCCGGATCGATTCCACCAACCAGCGGTTCGACTTGCCGGTCGATCGGCTGGGACGCCGCTCCTTCGGCAGGCGTGCCCTGCAGATGATCGACCCCGTCCTCGCCACACGTGATTTCCGTGACCGTGACTTCGCCGGTCGCGTTGCCGCCCTTGCCGTCGCTGATTACGTAATGGAACACGTCGGAGTCCTTGAACGACGTATTGGGCCTGTACGTAATCGTTCCGTTCGCATTGACGGTGGTGGCTCCCTTCGACGTCGAGGTCGCCGACACAACGGTGACGGTGTCTCCGTCCAGGTCGCCGTCATTCGCGAGAACGTCGATCGTAACCGGTGTGTATTGCTCCGTCGCAGCAAGATCCGGCGCAGCATCGGGGTTGTCGTTGACCGCGTTCACGACGATCGACACCGTGCCGACGGTCCCGTCGTCCGTCCCGTCGTTGGCTACGAAGCTGAATGAATCGGGACCGTTGTAGTTGGCGAAGGGCGAATAAACCAGCGAGGCACCGCTCCCGTCCAGCGTCCCGTGCGACGGTCCGCCGAGGACGGAATACGTCAGTGCGTCACCTTCAACATCGAGAGCAACCAACGTCACCGGCAGCGCGGTATCTTCGTCCGTCGAGAGGCTTTGGTCCTGTGCTACGGGCGGGTCGTTGACACACTCCACATCGATAGACACCGTCGCCACACCCGTGGCGGCAGAGTCGTCGGCTTGGAAGGTGAAGGCGTCGGGGCCGCAATAATCGGCAACGGGGACGTACAGGTAGTCGGTCCCCTCTCCGGATACAGTGCCGTGAAGCGGATCGGATACGATCGAGTACGTCAGCGCATCGTTCTCCACGTCGCTCCCGGTGAGCGTTATCGCGAGAGCGTTGTCCTCTGCCGTCGAAACGCTCTGGGGATCGGCGACCGGCGCATCGTTTACGGGGTTCACCGTAATCGTCACCTCGGCGATGTTGCTTACGGCGCCGTCGGGATCCGTGACGGTGAACTTGAAGCTGTCGGTCCCGTTCCAGTTTTCGTTCGGGGTATACACGACCATCTGACCGTTGATCAGCAGCGAGCCGTTCGAGGGGCCTTCTATCACCTCGTACGACAGATCCATCGGTACGTTGTCGACGTCGGTTCCCTGTAGAACGATCGGAATCGAGTTGTCTTCGTCCGTAACCACGTCGGGCTGGTCGATCGCGACCGGCGCGTCGTTGACGGCCGGAATATGAATCGTCACGACCGCGGAATCGCTAACCAGTGTGCCGTCCGAAGCTGTGAAAGTGATTGAGTCGTCGCCGTTGTAGTTCTCTTCCGGAACGAAATGAACCGTGCTGCCGTTGACGCTTGCTGAGCCGTGGCTCGGTCCGTCTGTGATCGTGTAAGCCAAAGCGTCGCCGTCCACGTCATTCGCCAGCAGCTCGAAGTCGAGCGGCGTGTCCTCATTTGTTTCTACGGTGTCGTCAAAAGCAACGGGTGCATCGTTGATCGCGTTGACGATGATCGATACGGTCGCGACGTCGTCGCTCCAGAGTGATCCGTCGTTTGCCCGAAACGTGAACGAGTCCGGGCCGTTGAAGTTCAGATTCGGTGCGTAGGTGACGGTGGGCAAGTTATCCGTGTTGAGAGAGCCGTTGGCCGGCGGGGTGACGACCTCGAACGTCAAAGGGTCGTTCTCGACATCGGTACCCGCGAGCGTAATGTCGAGCGTTCCGTCCTCATCAAGGCTCACTGATTGGCCCGTGGCAACCGGCGCATCGTTGATCGCGTTGATCGTGATGTTGATCGTCGCCACGTTGCTGTCGACAAAGCCGTCGTTGACTTTGAAGCTCAGCGAGTCGGAGCCGTTGAAGTTGGCATTCGGCGTGTAGGTCAAATTCGGGGCGCTTCCAGACAAGGTCCCGTTCGCCGGTGACGTTGTGAGCGAGAAGGACGGGGTGGTTCCGTCCGGGTCGTTCGCGGTGAGCGTGATCGGCAGTTGCGTGTCCTCGTTCGTCGTCAGGCTCTGGCCGAGCGCGGACGGCGCTTGGTTCCAGTAAAACCCCGTGCTTATGCTCGAACGCGTGCTCACGCTCGGGTCCGTGTTGATGCGGTTGTAGTACGTATTGACCGGCTCCCAGTTGGAGTCCCCGACGTTGCACGACGCGGTGGCCGGTGTGGTCGCCGGTGTCGCGGGGTTCGTCAGGCCCGTCGGGACGCACGTCTCGAAGATGCGCATAACCTTGAAGCCCTGTGGCGACCCGCCGGACAGCGGGACCGGAATCACCGCGCCGACGCTCGAGGAGATCCCTGCGCTCGACGCGGAGACCCAGTTGATCGCCGCGTTGTCCGAGGTGCGATTCGCAACCATGCGAAACCGGGTGTTGATCGCTCTGGTCTTGAACGTTCCGGCGTCGATGACCTTGATCGTCGACGACCCCATGCCCCAGATCGCGGTGTTCCCGTTGATCGTGATCAATGTGCTCCCGAGGCACTCACCGCCGGTCCCGTTCGTGATGGTTCCGTCGAAAGAGAACGCAGGCGACAGGCAGGCGGGGTTGCTCGTCTGGTCCGGCCCGAACCACAGATGCGTGAACGAGCCCGGCATCGCGCTGTAGGCGGCGGTACTGCCTCCGGTCTTGCCGATGAAGCCGTCGTTCGGCGGCGTGCCCTCGGCGGGCGAGAAGGCAACCGTCGCGCCGCCCGGCGGCGGGTAGAAGGGGCCGCTCGGCGTTGTGACGGCCAATGAAAGCTGTGGGACGGACACAATCACAATCGCGGCGATCATCGACAAAAGGACGCCGGCAGCACCCACGCGCAACGACTTCAATCTGCTCAACATCGCAAACCCCCGCCTAGACGAAACCACACCTCTGCCCCCTATTCGAGGAACAATTGTGACAATCCTTCTTTTGGAATGTTTTTTTGTACCAATCGTACGAACGGCTCGGTTGGGAGGAATCCGCCTCTATGGGTCGAACTGCCTAACAGATCGAATGTCGTTTCTGCAGGGGGTTGCAACGTGCGTCGCTCAACGGGGTTTTTGCTCATTGTGCTTGCATTGGTCGCGCCGTCCTTCGTGCTGCACCCGGCGGCAGCCGACGGTGTCGAGGGGTTGGGCACCTCTTTTCACGACCTGCTCCTGGGTGGAGGCGTCGTGTCCGAAGGGGTCGGCCTTGCCGGCCGGCTGTCGGGCGAGCCGGGACGCTCCGGCACGATCACCATCGCCGGAGTCCCCGCCGGCGCCTCGGTAAGCCGGGCGTTTCTGTACTGGGCGGTACTCGGGAACGGCGACCCAACAGCGAGCTTCCAAGGAAACCTCGTGGACGGCACCCTGATCGGCGACTCGGTGGAAACGTGGACCTGCGGGCTCGACCATCAAGCCCGCAACTATGTCTACCGCGCCGATGTCACCCCGGCGGTCGCCGGGAATGGCACGTACGCGGTCTCCGGCGTCGGCGACACGCCGGAGACGGACGGGCAAGGCGCCTCGCTCGTCGTTCTCTACGAAGATCTCGACGCATCGACCACGATGGAGGTCGTAATCAACGACGGCGCGATCACGGGAGGAAACTTCGGCGATGGGATCCCCGGGGGCGGGTTCGAGGACATGTCGGTGCGCATCGATCCCTTGTCGATCCCCGACCCACCGCTGTCCGCCAGGCTGCACGTCGGCTTCGGAGACGGCCAAGGCACGCCGGGAGAGGACGACGGCGCCGGTCCTCTTCGATTCGAGGGAACTCAGCTCGCTCCCGCCGGCTTTCTGAGCGGAACCGACGGAGACTTCTGGGACGACCAGACTTTCTCCGTACCCGTCGGGCTGGTCGCACCCGGCACCCAAAGCGCGTCGGTGACCTTGAACTCGGGCAACGATTGCATCTTGTGGGCGTTCACGATTCTCGAGCTGGAGCTCCCGGATTCATTTGGGCCGGTGGTCCGCGGCGTCACCGACCGGGCTCCCAACGAACACAATTGGTTCAACGCGCCGGTCACGATTCACTGGATTGCCCGTGACCCGAACGACGCTTCGCAGCCGCCGGACACTTTCGCGAACTTAGAGCAAGCGGATCACGTCTACACGAGCGCGCCGTCGTGCGACTCTCTTGGCAACTGCGCAACCGGATCGCTGACGGTCAGCATCGATACCCACGCACCCAACAGCGAGCTTGCGCCACAAGAATTCCTGTTCTTCGACGAGTCCCCCATCGAAGGCGTGCAGATCTTCGATCAATGGATTCAAGGGACGGCGACCGACGCGCTGTCCGGCGTAGCAACGGTGCGGATCGTTGCCGAAAATACGACGACGTTTTCGACGACCGTTGTCTCCGCCGAGCTCACGTGCGACCAGGGATCGCATTCGTGCGGCTTCCGCGCACAGCTGCCGGATGACCCGGGAACGTATCGAGTTCGCATTACCGCGATCGATTACGCCGGCAACGAGGACGCATCACCGGCCGAAACGATCGCCGTCCTTCCGCCGAATCCCTTTCCCGACGAATGCCCGTTGGGCCCACTCTGTGACTAAGGAGAGATGATGAAAAAGCTCATAGCAATCGCAGTCATACTCTTATCGCTGGCAGTTGTGCCTGCCGGCGCGCATCACGGCACAACGCAAACTGCGACCTATTATGGAATCTTTGATGCACCGTCGTTCCTTGGAAATGATCCCGCCTGCGCCGCGAAATTCGGCCTCGTGTGCTTCGACGTCAACGAGGACGGGCTATCGAACTTGCACTTCGAAGTGACGGATGCCTCCGGCCTCGACGTGACCGCGTACGCATCCGTCTACACGCCGAGCGGCATTTTCGGTGAGCAGCAATTCTGCGGCAGCCACGACATCCCCGTTTTTCCCGGAACGCACATCGATCAAGTCGTCGTTCACATCGGCGGCGTGCAACAGGACGGTTGCGGACCCTTGAGCGTATTGCCGAAGGTCGGACCCATCCCGCTGGGTGCTTTCTCTTTCGGCACGACCGGCGAGGTTCGTCTCACGTATTCCTAAACCGCTCACTCGCGCTCCTTTCCGCAGACGGGTAGCCTCCGTGCGATGAAGGAACGCACGAGACGTCGCCCGGCGAAGAACGCCTAGGAACGCGAGAAATGCGGCGAGGACCTCACTTCAAGCTTTTCGGAATCCCCGTCCACATCAGCGGCAGCTTCGCATTGGTCGCACTCATGGGACTCTCCGGGGGACTCGAGATCGCGCTCATCTGGGTGGCGATCGTGTTCGTAACCACGTTGGTGCATGAGCTCGGACATGCTCTCGCGTATCGCGCGTACGGTCGCGCCTCGACGATCACCATGTGGGGCTTGGGAGGCGTGACGCACGGCGCGGGCCCACCGCTGACGCGGGCGCGAACGGTCATCGTTAGCCTTGCCGGCTCGATCACGGAGAT
Source organism: Actinomycetota bacterium (assembly GCA_020201525.1). Lineage (GTDB taxonomy): Bacteria > Actinomycetota > AC-67 > AC-67 > AC-67 > JAIVGO01. Next base: position 18,779 of record JAIVGO010000036.1, read on the forward strand.
CATTCTGGTCGGGCTTCCGGCCCTCTACTTCGCCAAGACATTGGAGCCTGCGTCCCCGCACGGTACGCTCGCACTCGATCTCCTCGTGTACGTGGGAATCGGGTGGGCGATCCTGAACCTATTGCCGGTCCTGCCCCTCGACGGCGGTCGTGTCGTGGCGACGGTTCTCGAAGGTGCGTACGGCATCAAGGGCGCGCGCGCGGCACGGTGGCTGGGCATGGTTATCGCGGCCGGCGCCGCCGTTTACGGGGTGACGAAGGGATTCATCTTCGCCGCATTCTTCGGCCTTCTCTTCATCGCGCAGAATCGCAACGATCTCCATCGTCTCCGCGACGCGCCGGCTACCGATCGTCTCGCGGAAGGCCACGAGCTGATAGATCGCGGCGATATCCCCGGCGCACTCAGGCTCGCCGGCGACGTCGCCGTCGAGGCAAAGAATCCGCTCATCGTCGCGGCGGCATTGCATTTGTCGGCCTGGGCGCATCTCGCCGGCGCGCGCCGCGAGGAAGCGGCAGCGTCACTGGCGCAGTTGCCACAGAACATACGCCCGAGCCGCTCGATAGTCGCCTACACGCTCGCGCTCGACGGGCATCCCGACGACGCGGTCGCGACGGCGGCGGATTCGATGCTGGAAGGAGACGCCGGCATTCCGCCGAACGCCCAGCTGGCCGTGTTATTCGAGCGCGAGGGCCGTCTCGACGATCTCACCGGCCGGCTCCTCGAAGCGCAAGGTGGAGAGGGGCCAAAAGCACTTCTCGTCCTGTCCTCGTATCTGCATCGTGCCGCCGCATACGAAGTGTCGGTTCGCGTCGACGAGAAGCTCTACGCCGACGGGAGGATTGATCGAGGAATCAGCGCGTACAACGCTGCGTGCGGGTTGGCCCGTCTCGGCCGGACGGACGATGCTCTGTCATGGCTCGAACGCGCAGAGGACACCGGCTTTGCCGACGCTGCGACGCTCGACGCCGACGAAGATCTCGCCTCGCTTCGACACCACGAGCGTTTCTCCAACGTACGATCGCGCTTGTCGCGCTGATTGCCGCTTGGAATGCGCTCGCCTCCCGCCAGCGCGATATCATTTCATCAACGATGGTTGACACGGGACGGGAGTGGAGCGCTTCGTTCGCCGGCGCAACGACGGACGCGATGGAAGTGTACGATCGCGTTCTCGCGCGGCTCTTCACGCCGTGGGCGCACGATCTCGTCGACCGACTGTCACCGGAACCAGGCGCCGCCGTCCTTGACGTCGCCTGCGGCCCGGGGACGGTCGCGCACATTTTGGCCGAGCGCGTTGGGCCGTCGGGACATGTGATCGCCATCGACGTCAGCCCCGCCATGCTCGCCGTGGCTCGCTCAAAACCGGTACATCACGACGTCATCGAGTGGATCGAAGCGCCGGCGGATCCGCTGCCGGTACCGACGAAATCCATTTCCGGGGTGACGTGCCAGCAAGGGCTCCAGTTCTTCACCGATAAGACCGCCGCGCTCGCGGAGATGCGTCGCACCCTCGTCGACGGTGGACGCGCGCTCGTCAGTATCTGGACCCAGATCGAAGAGATGGACTTCTTCCGCGAGCTTTACGAATCGGTTGCAGCCGCCGTATCACGGGAGCTCGCCGACCGATATAAGCCACCGTTCATGCTCTCCGGCGAGGAGGCGGCGAAGCACGCCGAGGCGGCCGGCTTCACGGATGTCGAACTGGAACGCGTCACGCTCCCTGGACAAGTCGAAGGCGGGGCAGCCGCGTTCATCGAAACGCTCGCCGCGAGCGGTATCGCGTCGGAAATCGCGGCACTCGGCGACGAACAGCGCGGCGCCATTCTCGATGAATTAGCGCTCAGGACGCGCCGCTTCGAGCAAGATGGAACCTGGCACGGCAAGTTAACCGCGTCGGTGCTGAACCTGGCGTGAGCCTCGCGAAACCCGTCCTTCTGCGGAAAAGAAGGGATCGCACACCGCAGACGCGAATCCTCATCGCGACCAGGGAGGTCCGGATGAGGAGATTCATGCTCGGCGTCGCGCTACTCGCGACGCTAACCGGAACACGCGCCTTCGCCGTCAGTGACGGCAACTACCGAAGCGCGTTGATGCACTGCTCGCTGATCGCCAGCAACACCGATGTGGAGTCCTACACCGAAGACGGCTGTAACACGATGACGGTGACGATCTCCGACGGTGGTGGCCACGAGTATTTCGGCATCGGATACCCGCATACAGCAGATGGCGCTCCCGGCGCCGTGCCAATCAAGCTCCCCGGATACGCCGTCGGCTCGAACCTGCAGGCAGTCAACGTGTGGACCGACCTCGGCGACGGATGCACCCGCACGACCGTGCCATTGACTCCACCGAGCTCCCCGGTCGAAGGCGGATGTCCGTGGCTGAGCCCCGACGCCCCGAACTACTACTCACGTTTCGACGCCGCGCCGCAACCCGACCGCGGGCTCGTCGTCTATTTCGGTGACGACGACAATTCCAACGCCGGCGAGCACGACGGCTCAAGCAAGGTGAACAACGGCGCGAGCGACGGCGGCGGCTTCCACGTCGCACTCGACCCCGCGTCGGTTTCGCCGTGGCTCGGGGCGTTCGTCACTCAGAATCCCCACTACGTGCTGACCCATCCTCTGCCGGCGGGCGATGCAGGGATCGGATTCTGCGCCGACGGGATCTGCTTCAGTGCGCAAACGCAGCGGCAGGTCGCGTACGAAGGTGGCTACTGCGACGTGAACGACTGCTCGTCGGGCGAGCCGACGCGCGACACCGCCGATTACAGCGGACACTCGTGGGATCCGAGCTCATGCTCGGCGGCGAATGACGGCGCCACCGCGTGCGGAGGGAACGATCTCGGATGGTGGCACCAACAAAACGGCACGGCGTACGTGGAGCCGGGCGTCCAGATCTACGAGGACCCGGATCCGGGCGCCTCACCGATCGGCCCGTACCCGCTTCCCGGCATCTACGTCGGCACGTGCGGCGTGATCGTCGGCGGTGGGTTCCTCAAGATGCCCGACTCGCCCTACACCAACGACGCACACCAGTTGGTGTTGACCGACCGTGCGTTGTCTGATGATGCCGTTGGATGCTGACTGATCGAATCGAGTGAGGACTCGTCGGCCGAACCCTCGTCGTTCCATCCGTGAAGCGCGCTAGCTCTGCGTGACGTTCACGAGCCACGCGATGCCGAACTTGTCGGTGAGCATCCCGAACGTGTCGCCCCATGATGCCTTTTCGAGCTGCATCATCACGTTCGCGCCGGCCGACAGCTTCTCGAAGTAGCCGCGCAACTCCGTTTCGTTGTCCCCGCTGAGCGATATGCTGATGTTGTTGCCGGGCGAGTGCGGCCTGTGTTCGGGCGTGTCGGCTGCCATGAGCACGATGCCGTTGTCCGCTTCAAGTATCGAGTGCATGACCAAGTCGTCTTCGTTCGGATTTTGCGAGGCGCCGAACTCTTTGAATGTGTTCACTTGGACGGTGCCGCCGAAGACGGATTGGTAAAACTCCATCGCTTGGCGAGCATTGTCCTTGAAGTTGAGATACGGATTAAGCCTTGTCTGCATCAATCCTCCTTCGTCTTCGGGAACCACATGCTAGTGCATCTCGGTCATCGAATAACACGTGAGTCGCGCTCTACTGCGAACCGTGCGCTATGACTGATGAAGCGGCCAGCTATCCTGGACCCCTTGGAGCGTGTGCTCACCTCGATCCGCAAACGGCAAGACCTATGCGCGGAACATCTCCGCGTGGTCTTTGGCCCAGGCGGCGAAGGATCGCGGCTCGCGCCCCGTCACTGCGCGCACGGTGTCGGTCGGCTGCGCCACGACGCCGCTCCGGAGCAGCGGGAACAGATGATCGAAGTGTGTGATGAGCCAGTCGGAAAAGCCCATCTCCGTGAAGGTCTGCCGCGCAGCCTCGTCGGGGATGTTCACGAACTCGACCGCTCGGCCGATTGCCGCCGAGAGCTCTTCGGCGACCTGCTCGTACGTCACTGATTCCGGCCCGCTTAGTTCGAGCGTTTTGCCCTCGTAGGCATCCGTCGTGAGCGCGGCTGCGCCGACCGCTGCAGTGTCGCGCGGGTCGATCATGGCGATTTTCGCGCCGCCGAGAGGAGCGAACAGCTTTCCCATCTGCTGCACGGGCTGGGCCGAGCCCAGCAGGTTCGTCATGTAGAAGAACGAGTGCAGCACCACCGAAGGGATGCCGGACGCACGCAGATGCTCTTCGATACGGCCGTGCCAGTCGAACGGCGGCAAAGGTGATCCTTTCTCGGCACCGACGGTCGACGCCTTGACGATCCGTCGCACGCTCGCCCGGTGTGCCGCATCGATCACCGCGGTTTCGTGCGCGACCTTTTTCGGCTGGTCCGCCGACGACAGGAACACCGCGTCGACGCCGGCGAGCACGCGCACGATCGACGCGGCGTCCTCGAAGTCGCCTACCGCCAACTCGACGTCCTTACCGAGCCGCTCTCGCGCGCGCTTCTCGTCTCGGACCAATGCGCGCACGGTTTCTCCCTTCGCAGTCAGCTCCGCGACGACGGCCGACCCGACGTTCCCCGTTGCACCGGTGACTAGGATCATGACTCCTCCCCTTTTAGCGCCTTGGTCGCGCGCACTATCCATGCGCTCGAGTCGAACAGCACTCCTTCGGCGGTTTCGTGGTTCCCGAGCGTGTCGCGAAGGCGTTCAAGCGCACCGCGTCGCGACACATCGTCTACGTCTGCCAGCAAGCCGTTCACGATCCCGAGCTTCGTGACGCCCGCAAACGCGGTCGCCGCATCCGGACCGAAGTAAATCGGCTGCTCGACGGAATCGCACTGCACATGATCAAAACCGGCGGCGGTCAAGATCGCGCGAACACGTTCGGGATTTGCGAGCGCGAAAGGCGAAGGCGCGTGCGGCGGCGGCTCGGGTAGATCGCGTCCCGCGGCGAGTGCCGCACGTAGCTCTCGCACCCACTCGTTGCGGGCGAGCTCACGCCAGCACAGCATGACTACGCTCCCGCCGGGTTTCAGCGCGTTGGCGATATTGGCAAAAGCGTTGACCGGATCGTCGAAGAACATCGTCCCGTTGCGACTGACTGCGACGTCGAACCTTCCGGGCTCGAACGGATACACCTGCGCGTCGCCGCGCTCGAAGCGAATGTTGCGAAGGCCTTCCTCGGCGGCGCGTCGGCGCGCGCGCTCGATCATCCCCCTCGACAGGTCGATTCCGAATGTCGCACCCGATGCCGCCTCACGGGCGGCCATGCGGGTCGTCTCGCCTGTCCCGCAGCCGATGTCGAGGACGTGCTCGGCCGGCTCGATCGCGGCCGAGGAGAACAGCGCCGGCGTTAGGTAGCGCACGGCGGCGTTGTACCAGTCCTCGTTGTCGGTCCAGTTGGCGCCTTCGGAACCGTCCCAGGCACGTGCCTGCTCGAGGTTGACCCCTACCTCGCTTGACGGCATTCGCTCCTCCACAGCCTACGATTAGGAGTGTGGTATAGTCCCTAAGGGACTATGTTGTCAAGAGGCAAGCCGGAGCCGTCCACGGCACTGTTCGGGGTGCTGGGCCTGCTCGCTGTGCGCCCCATGTCGACGTACGAGCTCGCCAAGCACTTCGACCGTTCGCTCGGGCGGGTCTGGCCGCGCGCGCGCAGCAAGCTGTTCGAGGCCCCAAAGCGCCTGGAGGAGCTCGGGCTGGCTCGCTCGACGCCGGGGCTCGTCGGCCGTCGGCCGCGGACCGTCTACTCGATCACGCCCAAGGGCCGCCGCGCGCTGGCGACGTGGCTCGCCCGGCCCGGCAGCGGGCCCGAGCTTGAATTCGAGCAGCTACTGAAGGTGTTCTTTGCCGAGCACGCCTCCACAGAGGCAGCCGTGACGAATCTGGAAGCCGCGCGCGACTGGGCGCGCGCACAAATCGACGAGCACATCGCCGTCGGCCGCGCATACCTCGAAGGCACCGGCACATTTCAGGAACGCCTGGCCGTCAACCTCATCGCGGGGACGTTTCTGGCGCGGTTTGCGATGACGGTCGAGCAGTGGGCAACGTGGGCGCTCGGCGTCGTGCAGTCGTGGCCCGACGATCCGCGGAAGGCCGCGCCGAACATCGCCGCGCTCGAACAAGTCGTTCGCGAGCTCGAAAGCATCCGCACCTCCCGCAGATAGCCGCGCCGACAAACGCCGATCTCTTGGCTGACAACTCGTTCCGCCGGCTGGTCACCGGGTACGCGTTCGAGCACGGAAAGCAAGAGGTCTTGGATGAGCGGGTCGATGTGATGCAAGTGGATGCGGAAAGGATCGAGGCTTCTGTCACACCCTGGTCTCGCTCGCGGCGCGTCAAGTAGACGACGAGGGGGAGGTCGAAGAATGCCGAACGATGCGATCGACGACGTCGACGAGTCAATCGTGAGGAGTTCGCCCTAGAGTTGGTCGGTTTCCCAACTCGGCAGGAGTCCGTATTGCATGGCGAACATCGCCGCCTCTGCCCGTGTCGAAACGCCGATCTTCGAGTAGATGCGCTCGAGATGGTTGCCCGCTGTTTTCGGGGCGATGCCAAGCTTTCGTGCGACGGCCCGGGTCGTCCCGCCGCGCGAGGCCAGGACGAGCACTTCGATCTCCCTCGGCGAGAGGCCCGCCGGTGCGCTCGGCCGGCGTCGCGGTGCGTGACCGGCGGCCGCCAGCACCGCATCGACTGCCCCACCGTCGTAGGCGCCGGCGCGCACGCCGCGGCGCAATTCCGCGGCCGCGTCGTCGGCGGTCAGCGCCGAGCGGTGTGGACGATCTTCGAGCATCGCGTGATAGCTGTCGGCGGCTTCGAGGAAACGGCCGAGCAATGGGATCGTCGCGCCGGAGATCCCACGCGGGTAGCCGCCTCCGCTCGCTTGCTCGTGCGCCGCGGACGCAACCGATGCCAGCATTGCGAGACGACCTGCGCGGTGCAGGACCCGGTCCGTGTAATAAGCGTGCAGGCGAACCCTCTCCATCTCACCCTCGGTGAGCAGTCCGGGCTTATCCCAGATGCTGTTCGGCACGCCGTTCCGCCCGATGTCGTGCACGAGCGCCGCACGTCGCAGCGAAACGACATCCGACGTGGACATGCCGGTGGCTCTGGCGGCAGCGACGGCGAGGCTCGCGACCCCACGCGAATGACCGATGAGCCACGGCGACTTGAGATCGGCATAGTCGGCAATGAGCTCGAGGGCGTCGTCGAGCTCGCCTTCGGTGAGCGGTCCGCGCCCTGCCGGCTGACCGGCAACGACGCGATCCCACGACGACTCTTCATCGGTGCCGGCCAATATCTCGCTTGCCGCGAGGCCCCACGCTTCGCACAGGTTCGGGTCGAAATCCTTCCCGCTCAACGGCCGGACGCATTCGATCGCGGCCTCCACACCGCGTTCGCGAGCATACGCCGTAGCGATATTGGCGATGTGCGTGACTCGGATCGGAAGTAGGATGTCGTCCCCGCCCAGGCCTCCCGGAAATCCTTTCCCGTCCCAGCGCTCGAACGTCTGCAGCAGCGAGTTCACGACCTGGTCGCCGAGCCCGAGCCGCTCGGCAAGGCGCGCACTCACGTGACAGTGCGCGATGAGCGCTTGTTCGACAGCGGAAAGCTTCGTCCGGAGAAGATCAGCGCGAGACTTTGCACGGGCGATGGCACCTTGGTGACTACCGGCGCGCCCGAGCATGTAGCGAAGGACATTGATGGGGGTCGGCGTGACCCAAAAGATGCCTGCCCGAAAGGCGATGTCGTCGCCGAAGACTTGGGAAAGCTCGAACGAGCTGCCCGTGCAGCCGGCCGTCATGAACAGGGTGGTCCAGTAGGTCGCGTCTCTTTCTTCGTCCGAAGCCCCAAGGTGCCGGGCGAACCGGGTCGCGATGATGCAGGAACGAAGGACGTGATCCAGAGGCTGACCAAGACCGAGATCGGCTGCCAGCGCGATCGATGCAACGATTTCGGACAGCTCGACGCCCGAGTCGGCGTCGCGAAGGTCTCCGTGCTCGATCGCAGCCATGGGCATCACGGTACATTGGCGGGCCCGCGCGCCGTCCGCGCCTCAATCGATGGCGCCGGCGTGGTGGCTAAGACAAAAATTGCGACGCCCGAAAAGCGCATATTCCCTTCAAGGCCCGAACTATCCCAAGGGACTATGCAATTTTGATCACTTCGAGGCTAAGGCACGGCGGCCAAGCAGCCGATCTGACTACAGCCGACCAAGTTCGGTAACGCCGACGAATCTCCTCGTTCTAGCAAAGGGAGCGACGACGCTCCGGAGGGCAAACACTTGACACCCATGATGGCGAGCATGGGGTGGGGCTGGGGCTTCAAACGACGCGTTCTGGCACTAACCGGCCTGATCGCGATCGCGACAGCTTTCACCGGAACACTAACTAACGCAGCATCGGTCCCTACCAGCGTGATCATCCGTGGTCGGGACGCGAGCGACGAGAGCGTTCGGCGCGCCGTCTCGAGTGTCGGCGGCCATATCACGCGTCGCATCGGAATTATCAACGGATACGTCGCTTCTATCCCGTCTGGTCGGGAAAGCATCCTTTCTTCTGACGCGGCCATTGTGTCGGTTACCCCGAACGCTCGGATACGGCTCCTTTCCGATCCTCTGCCGTACAAAGCGGCTGAAGATACGGGATCGCTTTATGAAGTTTCGCGCATCGTAGGCGCGCAGACGTTGTGGACGCGAGGCTTTACCGGAGCGGGCGTGGACGTCGCGCTCATCGACTCCGGCGTCGCACCTGTACCGGGCCTCGATGCAACCGGCAAGATCGTTAACGGACCGGATCTGTCCTTCGACTCCCCCGCGGCGAACTTGCGTTACCTGGACACCTTTGGTCACGGCACGCATATGGCCGGCATCATCGCCGGGCGCGACGCGGATGCGGTGACGCCGTACACCGATCCGGCGCGATTCACCGGCATCGCCCCCGACGCCCGGTTGCTCAGCGTGAAAGTGGCCGCAGCGGACGGTTCAACCGACGTGTCCCAAGTAATTGCCGCGATCGATTGGGTCGTCCAGCACAAGAACGACAATGGCCTGAACGTCCGCGTCCTCAATCTGTCGTTCGGCACCGACGGCTTGCAGAGCTACATGCTGGATCCGCTCGCGTTCGCCGCCGAAGTTGCGTGGCGCAAGGGCATTGTTGTCGTCGTGTCCGCCGGCAACGGCGGCGCCGCGGCGACGTCGCTGACCGATCCGGGATACGACCCGTACGTGATCGCGGCCGGCGCCGACGATCCGCGCGGTACCGAAACCGTCGCCGACGACGTCGTGGCCGAGTTTTCGAGCCGCGGGAACTCGACACGGCATGCCGACTTTCTCGCGCCGGGCAAGTCCGTCATCAGCCTGCGCGTTCCGAACTCTTACATCGACGAGCACGCGCCGGCCGGTCGAGTAGGCACACGGTTTTTCCGCGGGAGCGGCACGTCACAGGCGGCCGCAGTGACGTCCGGCGTGGTCGCGCTGCTGCTGCAGCAACGTCCATCTTTGACGCCGGATCAGGTGAAGGGGATCCTTCTCACGACCGCCGCGCCGTTGAGGTCCGCCGACCCGGTGTCGTCCGGGGCGGGCGTGATCGACGCGTCAAAGGCGCGCACCAGCCCGCCGCAACAGGCCGCCCCGCAGACGTTTGCCCCGTCGACGGGCACCGGCACCCTGGAAGGCAGTCGCGGTTCGTATCACGTGACGGACAACGGGGTCGCGCTGACCGGCGAAAAGGACATCTTCGGACAGCCGTTCAACACGGCCACCTGGGCGCCGGCCAGCGCGGCGGGCTCGACGTGGAGCGGCGGCACCTGGAACGGCAGCACGTGGTCGGGCAGCACGTGGTCGGGCAGCACGTGGTCGGGGTCGACGTGGTCGGGGTCGACGTGGTCAGGGTCGACGTGGTCCGGGCACACGTGGTCGGGCTCTACATGGTCGGGAAGCACATGGTCGGGAAGCACGTGGTCGGGAAGCACGTGGTCCGGGTC
>JAIVGO010000087.1 GCA_020201525.1 Actinomycetota bacterium
CACCCACGCAGTGTCGAGCGGCCGACGCTGCTTGATGAGCCAGTTGGGCGGTTGACCTGCAGTCCCTTGCGGCGGCGAGTAATTGGGATCGCTCGTCGTCGCGATCGTTCCGTCGCGGTTGCAGTGCGGACCGACGGGCGCGGCGCCGTACCCGTCGTACGAGCTCTGTGAATACACGAACATGTCCGACGGCGGCGTCGCCCACTTCATCGGGTCGTTCGGGTCGCGCACGCCTTGGTCCCGCTCGTAGTGGACGTACCCGTTCGCAGCGGTGAATTTGAGGATCGGCGCGCCGGCGCCGCCGGCCGAGAGGGCGACGTACGCATGCTTGAGGGCCGCGGGATTGCTGGGATCTGCGATCGCGACGTCGAACATTCCGGTGAGCCCGGCGGGTTTCGCAGCACCGGCGGGTGCGGCGTCGCCGGCGTCGTCGTACATGAACGCGATCTCGTCGTTGTCGTCGAGCCCTTTCACGGGATCGGCTGTGGTTTCCGCTCCAGACGCCACCGGCGTGCACGGATCGCCGCCCGACTTCAGGAACTCGTCCGACGTGAACCGAAATCCCTCACGGTCCCATGCATACGTGGTCTCTTTGTCGACGCCGGAGTAAAACGCGAAACCCGAATAGTTGTTGGAGATGTAGCGCGTGAACACCTCATCGACCTGAAGCGGGATCTGGACGAACTTGCCCTGGTGGTTGAACGGGTTCTTGTTCCACTTGTAGCCGAGGATCTTCGTGACGTCGGCTCCGACGTTCGGGTTGTTCGGCACGCGCGAGGACTGGTAGCAGCTGTGGTCCCCGTTGTCGGAGTCGGCGTACGGGTTCGCGTGCTCACCGGCTCGGTAGCAGTCGCTCTTCAATGGGCCGAGGTTCGGCTGGATGTCGGCGGTGTCGTAATTCACCGGTGCTTGCGGCTCGCGCGCCGTGAATTCTGGCCCTGCCGACCAGCCGGGAAACTGCGCACCGGTCAGCACGACGGGCTCCGTGGAATGGTTCACGGGAACCGGCGGCGTTACGGCGGCGCGGGCGCCGGCGACGGACAGCACGGCGCATGCGGCCGAGAGCGCAGCAAGAATACGAATTCGCATCGGGTCTCCCTCTCCCTGGTTCCCTGGTCGAGCCTCGCCCGGATCCCCACAGATCCTGTTCAAGCAATTCGAGATCCGACCGAGCGGTTCCTTCCTGGACGACGGCCGATAACGCTATTCGTCGAACGGACGCGCCGCCACATCGATTTGATATTGAATGTTCCGGCGTCCCCACCAGCGGCGGAGGAGATTCGATGCGAGACGACCCCGACAAGGTTCTGGAGATCTTCCTGTCGTTTTGGATCTCACGGACGGTGATGGCAGCCGTCGAGATGGGCGTCTTCGAGGAGCTGCACGAGCGGACCGGGACCGTAAAGGACGTCCAAAGCCGTCTCGGCATCGAGGAGCGTCCCGCGCGGGCCTTGTTGGACACGTGCGTGTCGGTCGGGCTGCTGGAACGCGACGAAGAGGGCTACAAGAACTCCTCGCTCGGCGATGCGTTTCTGTGGTCCGATTCCGAGTACTCGCTGCGGAATTACGTCCTCGACGAGCGGTGGTGCTGGAACGCGTGGGAGCGTCTCGAAGAAGGCTTGCGGACGAACGCCCAAACGACGCCACCGGACGCAACGGGCTATCACCAGTTTCCAGAAGACTTCTTTCTCGACTTTTTGCACGGTCACTCGCTCGCGATGGGCGAGCGCATGGGCCTCGTCACCGACATCACCGGCGTGAAAAAGATCATGGACGTCGGCGGTGGCTCGGGCGCCGTGTCGATCGCGCTGTGCCGGCGCAACCAAAACTTGCAGTCGGTCGTCGTGGATCAAGCGCCTGTCGTGACAAAAGCGGCGCAGCACATCGAGCGCGCAGGCTTGTCGGATCGCATTGCGACGCACGCGGCAAATGTGTTCGAGGATGTGTTGCCGGCCGGTTGCGACGGCGCCGTCATCGCGAACTTCTTCCACGATTTCTCTCCCGAGCGAAACCGGCTCGTACTGCAGCGCGTCTACCAAGCGCTGCCGCCGGGCGGTCGCGTGTTCCTGCTCGAAATCGTGCCCGACGACGACCGCACCGGTCCGCCCCTCGCCGTCGTTTTCTCGGCCGCGATGATCGTCAATACAGCGGCCGGGGATGCATACACGGCCGCCGAGTACCGTGCGTGGCTCGAAGAGGCAGGGTTTACCGACGTGCACGTCACCTCGACGCAGGGACGCATGGTCACCGCCGTCATCGAAGCGCACAAGCCCTCGTGACCTCTTCGCTTCTCGAGCTCGCGTGCCGCACTGCGATTGAGGCGGGCGCGCTGCTCTTGGAACGGTTCGGCGGCGAGGCACACGGCGTGGGATCGAAGTCGAGCGGCACCGATATGGTGAGCGACGCCGACCGCGACGCGGAAGCACTCATCGTTGAGCGCATTCTTTCGGCGCGCCCCGACGACGGCATCCTCGGAGAGGAGCGCGGCGGCAGAGCCGGCACGAGTGGATTTCGTTGGGTGATCGACCCGCTCGACGGCACGACGAATTACCTCTACGGGCTGCCACAATGGGCGGTCAGCATCGCGTGCGAAGATGCGTCGGGGACGCTCGCAGGCGTCGTGCGCGACTCCGTGCGCGACGAAACGTTTTCGGCGTCGCGCGGTAGCGGCGCATATTTGAACGGTGAGCGCGTGCACGTCGGCGACGCGGCTCGTTTATCCGACGCGCTTATCTCAACCGGGTTTTCGTATCTCGCGGCCGAGCGCGCCGCGCAAGGCGACGTCGTCGCGCGCGTGCTGCCAGCTGTGCGCGACATTCGCCGCGCCGGCGCGGCGGCGCTCGACCTCGCGTGGACGGCCTGCGGACGGCTCGACGGCTATTACGAAAGCGCGATGCAACCATGGGATCTCGCCGCCGGCGCGCTTCTCGTCGTCGAAGCCGGCGGGGTCGTTTCGCGCTTGCCCGGGGTGGGGCCGTCCGGCGGCGGCGTCGTGGCCGCGCCGCCGCAGCTGCACGATGCGCTGCGTGCGCTCGCTCTCGGCTAAGGCTTGTCTAACGCGCGTTACTTTCGACCCTCTGCTGCGTTTCCCATGGTGGGAGAGGACCGTCTTTGGAGGGGGACGGAATGCGCACGCATCAGACGAATCGGGTGACCGACCCCGTCGCTGCCGTTTCGGCACTGGCGAACGAGGCGGCAAGTCGCGGCCTCCGTCCCCCTCTTCAGCTCGCCGGTCGCACGGGCACGACGCGCGGCTGGGAGCTGTTGCGCCGTCACGGCGACGTTTTGATCGGCGACGAATACGGCGAGCTTCTGTGGGGACGGCCGCAGTCCGCGTGCACGGTCGGCGTTGTGCGGCCGTGCTGGCCGGAGGAGATAGCGTCGTACGCGTCGGCGATCACCGAGCGTGTCGAACAGATCCTCAACGCTTAGAGATAGCCCAGAGCCGCTTTCGCTTCCTCGCTCATCATCTCCGGCGTCCATGCCGGGCGAAAAACCATCTGCGGGTTGATCGCTTCCACCCCGGGCAGCGTCGACAGCACCTGTTGCATCTGCTGCTCGATCATCGGCCCGATCGGACATCCCATCGTCGTGAGGGTGAATGTCACGTTCACTTGTCCTTCGTCGACGGTGATGTCGTAGACGAGACCGAGGTCGACGATATTGATGCCGATCTCCGGGTCGATGACGACCTTCAGCGCCTCACGGACGTCGTCTTCGGTTGCGACTGCTGTATTCGTTGCTTCTTCGCTCATGCGTCCATGCTACTCCCCAGAGGGTCCGTCGGTGGCGCCCAACTCACGGTGAAGCGATCACCAAACCGGATGAGCACGCGCAAGAGCGGCCGGCCGATTGAAAGCAACAAGATCACATTGACGAGCGCGCGTGCGGAATCCCAAGCAAGCGACGTCAGCGCGTAGAAGCGCCAGTAGTGAACGGCGGCTGTGCCGGCAGGGGCGCCGGGCGTCCACGACACGTCCGAAGCGCCGCGCAGGAACGGCCAAAACCACAGATTGATGATCACGCCGAACGCGATTCCGGCGACCCAACCGTACAGTGCCAGCGCGACGAGCGGTATCTTTCCCCGGGTCAGGGTCTTCACAATTCCTGCGCCGCCGCCGACCCAGCCGAGGGCCCACATTTGGAACGGAAGCCACGGGCCGATGCCACCGGTGATCGCGCCCGACGCGGCCATCGACGACGCGCCGAGCAGGAATCCGAAGCGCGGGCCGAATGCGTAGCCACAGAGGATCGGCAAAATGAACATGAGGCTCGCACCGGCAAGCGCGCCGGGCAACCGCAAGACCGCGTTCACGCCCGACAGAACGCCGAGAAGCGCGACGTGCTTTGCGTCCATCCGGCCACCGCGTACGTCGGCGACGGCGATCGCAACGAGCAGCACGCCGAATATCGAGAAAACGATGGGCGCGTCGGACACGTGCGACAACCGCTCGCCGTTTTGACTGAGATCGTGCAAGAAGAACGGATACAGA
>JAIVGO010000088.1 GCA_020201525.1 Actinomycetota bacterium
GCTGCTCCTCGACGACGTTCTGACGACCGGCGCGACGGCGAACGCGTGCGCCACGGCGCTGAAACATGCCGGCGCCGACGATGTCGATGTGCTCACGGTGTGCCGCGCACCGTGAACGTTGTTCCGCGGAAACACTTGACGACGCAACTGTGTGCATCCATACAAGCAGGACGTGTACAGATGCACGGAGAAGCGGACTCGGAAACCGGGGCCCGTCGGCGGTTCCCACGAACACCCTCGTGGACTAGAATGGGCGCAGTGATAGACCATCCGGGTCTGTGGTTGCGGCGGAGAGCGAGAGCGATTCGCCAAGTCGATGCTAGTGGCAGGCGAAGCGACCCACGTAAGGCGACCTCCGGTCGCTGAGCATGGTGCTGCTTAGGTGTAAGTCCTGCCGCGGCGGACCGGCCGGGCTCCAAAGCCAAACGGCGAAAGAGCCAGGAAGATTCGACCGCGAGAGGGGAGGCGTAGCCGATCGCCCTCGGTACCGTGAGGTGCCACCGCGAAAGCGAGGAGGGCGCTGCTGCAAGTCCCCCGGCAGGCGAGTGTGGGGGCAAAGACCAGGTCAGCCGGATGGTCTATCTCTATCTCCATTAGGACGGAGAACGGGGTAAATAGAAGGGCCACAGAGCCACCGGCGAAAAGCGGGTGGCAGGATGAGGGAGGACCGGCCGATGCAGGTAATCGTCAAGGGTCATCACATCCACATCTCGGAAGCGCTCAAGGAAACGGCAGTTCACAAGCTCGAAAGGCTGGCCCGGTTTTACGACCGCATTCAAAAGATCGAAGTCGATTTCCAGCACGAAAAAAGCGCTCGCGCGAAGGCGAAGCACCGTGTCGAAGTCTTCATCACCACGGCACTCGGCCCGGTCCGGGCCCACGCGAAAGCAGAGGACCCCGAAGTCGCGCTCGACGTGGTGCTCGGCAAGCTCGAGACCCAGGTCAAGCGGCTCAAGGACAAGGTCGCCCACCACGACAAAGGCGGTGTCCGCGCGAAAGCCATCTCCCCCCGGCTGGGCAAGCCTGAGCCGCTGCGCGTCCAGCCCATGGTGGGCAACGGGACGAACGACGGCCAGAACGGCGAAGCGCCCGAACTCAAGTCCGCTCCTCGCATGCCGAGACAGACCGGGCAGGCGTGATATATCGTCGTAGGCACAACTAGCAGGTCAGACCGGGTAGGGAGACCATGGCGGAGCAGGGGGAAAACGAAGCGATCAAAGTCATGATCGTGGACGACCACGCCCTCTTCCGGCGGGGTCTGCAGATGGTCTTGGAGCAGGAGCAGGACATCGACGTCGTCGGCGAGGCGGGTGACGGCGCAGACGCGCTGAACCAGGCTCAAGAGAAGATGCCGGACGTCGTCCTCATGGATGTGCGCATGCCCGGCCGCGGCGGCATCGAAGCGACGGAAAAAATCAAGGAAAACATGCCGCACGTCAAGATTCTCATGCTGACCGTCAGCGACGAGGAAGCCGACTTGTTCGACGCGCTCAAGGCCGGTGCCAGCGGCTACCTGCTGAAAGACACCAGCATCGAGGAGGTTGCCGACGCCGTCCGCAAGGTCAGCCGGGATGAATCGCTGATCTCGCCGAGCATGGCCAACAAACTCGTCAGCGAGTTCACCACCATGGTGAAGCGCGCCGACGAGAAGCAATCGGTCCCGCAGCCGCGCCTGACAGACCGCGAGATGGAGGTCCTGAAGCTCGTCGCGAAGGGCCGCAACAACCGCGACATCGCGAAGGAGCTCTTCATCTCCGAGAACACGGTCAAGAACCACATTCGCAACATCCTCGAGAAGCTCCACCTGCACTCTCGCATGGAAGCCGTGGTGTACGCGGTCCGCGAGAAGCTGCTCGAGATCAAGTAACCCCTCCGCAAGAATTCAACATTTCGCAGGAAACCACCACCAATGCGGCGAATCCTCCCTCGTTCGACGCCTTCAGTGCTTGGGCACGGGCACCTACCAGGGGGATTTTCATGCGCTTGGCGAAACGAGTATCGATTGCAGCCGCCGTCCTGACCGTCCTGTCGAGCCTCGGTGTCGCGCGCGCGACCACGACCCCGACGACGCTGTACTTCCATTCGGACACGGCGGCGTCCGACGTGGACGAGACCGCCGCTGAGGCGGCGCTGACCGACGGTCCTACGATGGACGCGAACCCACCCGCGGGTTCGGCGGATCACATCGCGACCGCGACGCCGGTCGTCGGGAACCCAGGCTTTCGCAAGAACTTCTTGGGAGCGTGGTGGGCGGGGTCGTTCACCGGCTATCTCTCCGGAAATCCGACCGTAACGTTCTGGGCCTCCTCGGTTGCGGCCAACCGGTTCGAGGTCGTGCTGTTCGACAATGGTCCCATCGGGGTCGCGTCTCAGCTCGGTGTGCAATACGTGGACGCGACGCCCGGCCTCAACGAGTACACCGTCACGTTCGACGGGCTCGAGGCGGCCGTGGAAAAAGGTCTCGTCATACAGATTCACGGCGACCGGCGCGTCACCGGACCGGACGACGAAGAGCTGGACGATGAGCTTGCCGACGCGCTCGTTCTGTTCGATTCGACCGCCCATCCGTCCCGCGTCTCGTTCGATCTCGGTCCCATCCCGGTGACGCCGAAAGTGCCGGCGCTCGATGATCCGTTCGGCATCGCGTTCAACGGCGCAGACCTGCTCGTCGCGAACTCCGGTACCGGAGACCTCGTGCGCGTCGACCAAACGGACTTCTCTGTGCAAGAAGTTCTGCACGGCGGTCTCGTTCCGGGTGGCTTCGCGCGCGGCATGACGGGCGTTGCGGTCGACGGCGACGGGAACGTGTATGCCGCGATAGCGGAGACGGGTGAGATCCTCACGTCGAAGCCGGGCTCCGTGCCGTCGCCGGGTCACGGAAAGAAGCGACCGCCGCCGACGCCGACGCCCGCGTGGGGAGCGTACGCGCGGGGCCTCGGCACGCCTATCGGAATCGCGTTCGGACCCGACGGCGCCTTGTACGTCGCAGATCAAAGCGCCAAGCGCGTCGTGCGCATCGACCCGGCGACGCGCGCGCAAACCGTCGTCGCCGACGACTTCGCGGCCGGCCCTTACGGCCTTGCTTTTGCGCCGGACGGGAAGCTCGCAGTATCCACGCAGCGCGACGCGAACGTGTACGTGATCGATCTCGCGGCCCCGGCGAAAACGCTATTGGTCGACCTCGACGGCGAAACCGACTCTGCGGAAGGCCTCGCTTTCGACACCGATGGAGGCTTGTACATCGGCGACGGCCGCGCCGGCGCACTTCTGAAGCTCGAGCCGGGCGGCGAGCCGCACGCGATCATCGAGCAAGGCCTTGGGGGCCCCATCAGTCTTGCGTTCCGTCCGGGAACAGGCGACCTCGTGATCGCAACGCAAGGCGAAGGCGGCGACAACGCAGACGAGATTCGGCAGCTCAACGTCGCAGATCACACGGGATTCGCGCCGGCCGCGCCGACCGGCTTGCCCGGCGCCCTCGCGCCCGGCTTGCGCACGTGGGTGCACGAATCCGTTCCGAACGATGGTGCGGCGCGCCCGCTCAACCCGGACACGTTCACCGGCCTATTGACCGAGTCGACGGCGCGCTATACGGGCGAAAACGCCGTCGAGCCGACGCTGGGCATCCAAAGTGACGGCGACATTTTCATCAGCGAATCGCGAAACCCGTGTTCGATCGTTCTCGTCGTCATTTGCGGACGCACCGAGATCTTCCGGTCGCGCGACTTGGGGGCGAACTGGTCGGAAGTCACGCCGGACAACGACCAGGGAATGGAGCTGCCGCCGGTTTCGGCCGACCCCTATGTCGTCGTCGATCGTGACACGAATCGTGTGTTCGACATCGACCTCACCGCCGCGTGCACGTACCTCAGCTACAGCGACGACGACGGGCAGACCTGGACGAACAATCCGCTCGGATGCAGCTCGCCGCCTGTGGACCATCAAACGTTTGCACTCGGCAAGCCGCGCACCGTCGCGACGCAGGGGTACCCCAACGTCGCGCTGATGTGCTCGAATGCGGCAGCCGCGTCGCCGTGTCAGCGAAGCGTCGACGGCGGAGACACGTGGGAAACCGTGAGCCCGGCGTTCACGGGCGAAGGGTCGTGCGGATCGGGGCTGACGAGCCATTTGCACGCAGATGCGGACGGGCGCTTCTTCCTGCCGATCGTCGCGCAGCGCCCGTGCGTCGCGATCAGCGAGGACGACGGAACGAGCTGGACGATCATGCCGGTCAGCACGACCGTCCCCGGCGATCCCGCAGATCATGAAGGACGCATCGCGTCGGATGCGGACGGAAACTTGTATTACGTGTGGCTCTCGACCGACCGTCTTCCGTATCTGGTCACGAGCCGCGACCACGGCCTGACGTGGTCGGCGCCGCGCATGATCGCGCCGCCGGGCGTGACGAATACCAACCTCGCATCGATCGTCGCCGGGGCCCCCGGAAAGGTTGCCGTGTCGTACATGGGCTCGAC
>JAIVGO010000135.1 GCA_020201525.1 Actinomycetota bacterium
GGCTTCAGCTGTCCCTGTGACGCGAGTGGAGATGGTGATGGTCGTGGTTCCGGTCTGGGCTTCCCCGCCGTCTTGGAGGAATGACCGTATCTCTTGCTCTTCCTCCGCGAGGACCTCGACACACAGGTAGACGCATTCGTTGCAGATGAATGCTGACTGCCCGGCGATGAGCTTCTTGACCGAGCGGCGATTCTTCCCGCAGAACGAACAAACGTTGTCGTCGTTCATTATCCACCTACCTGGTCCGTACAACGGGTTCGCGAATCAGCGGCGTCGTGTCGCGCCGCAGGCGCGGCCGACGTCCGTTGCATTCGCAAGTTCAACGGCACACCACTGCCTGCCGTTCCTGGCCTCGCATGGCAACGCGGTTCATTCCATGATCATAATTGAAGAATGCCCGTGCTCCTTGGCGTCCTCCTTTGGATCGCGGCGATCAGCGTCGCTGCCCTTTCTCTCTTCCTGCTCTCAAGCGAAGATGCTCGTTCCAGAGGCCGATTCGGCTGGATACTCGGCCCAATGTTCAGAACCCGCATCGGATTCGCTGCAGCACTCGTTGTGATCGCACTCAGTGTCGCTGGGTGGAGAGTCATTTCTCGATAGCATCGAAGCGCCGGATCGCCAACCGTCGATACGTCACGATTGATCGTGGATCGTGTGCACGGCCCACACTCCGCTCACCGGCCCGACGAAAAAGGAGTTGCAGAGCCGAGGTTGAGCGACCACCGATACGCCACCGACCGTTCCAGAGTCGTGCGTAAGGTTACCGATCGTGCGATCTCCGGTATCACTTCTAATTGCAAACCAAACGAGATGACTGTTCAAACAGGCATTTTCAGCGTCGGACGTGTAGTAGTCGCGGTAACTGGTGGAGAAGAGATCTATTGCACCGGTGATTGGCAAGGTGACTTGGATCCGGATCGAAGGCTGGCCGGTGGTAGTGGACACGAAGCTCGAAATGGCATCAGCCGAAAAGCTGGCTTCCTCCCGATAGAAGTTGAACTCGGATACGGGCCCAATCGTCGTCTTGGTTGCCCGCCCTGCGACGACGATCCTAGCCGTCCCGCCATGTTGATATGCCGCAAGGCACCAATAGCCGTCCCCGCCGAAGTTCTCGACAACGCAGCCCATATAACCAAGCGGAGATCCCTCAATCTGATCCCACGTGAGGCTCGCCCCCCGCGCCGGCACTACCCCAATAATGGCGAGGG
Organism: Actinomycetota bacterium; assembly: GCA_020201525.1. Classification (GTDB taxonomy): domain Bacteria; phylum Actinomycetota; class AC-67; order AC-67; family AC-67; genus JAIVGO01. The sequence goes on from JAIVGO010000135.1 coordinate 1,209, forward strand.
TTATCGCCAATGAGACGCCGAGTCGCCCATTCATGCGTCCGAGAAAGGAAAACGTCGTCATGTCCCGTGGGTTCGACAGGCGCCCTCGGTATGCCTGCCGTGACTTCGCTCGATTATCTACTGGTGGCCTGTGACCGGTTCGCAATTCTTCGAGTCGAACCTACTCGGACCCATGTCCGTTGAACTTCTCGTTGAACAGACCTGTTTAACCATCATCTCCAGTCTGTATAACACGCATTCCATGGTGCCCTCTTTCGGCATCGGTGCCCTTCATGACCTGCGGATTTCTTCCAATCATCTCGGGATCTCTCCGGGGTTATGCGGCTGTGCCGGTCAGTATAAGCGTCAACGGAATTCGCATTTGCCCGTTCAAGTCGTCGCACGAGCGTTGCGCTTGATGTACGTCCCCGGCCAGTCCTTGGACACCTCGCCGTCGCGCAGCATCGGCACACCGCGCACCAGCGTCGCCACCGGCCAGCCGGTGACCGACACGCCGCTGAACGGTGAGTGATCTTGGGCGGATCGACATAGCTCCGGTGTAACCGTCTGCGTCAAGTTCACATCGACGACGGCGAGATCGGCATCCGACCCAACCGCGATCGTTCCCTTGCGCGGCGCCAGGTTGAACACGCCTGCCGGTGTTGCCGACACAACTTGCGCGATGCGATCCAGCGAGACACCGCGCTTGTGATACCCCTCGCTGATCAGCACCGGATACAGCAGCGCAGTTCCGCCAAAGCCCGGCAGGGCCGGCCACAAGTCGTCGCCCTTGGACTCTTCCATGCAGCACGCGTGATCGGACGCGACCGTTCCGATCGAGCCGCGCGACAAAGCGCGCCACAGCGCCTCGTTGTCCTCGCGCGTGCGGATCGGCGGATTGACCTTGCCGCCGAGACCCGAAAGCGACTCGTGCGCGAGCGCGAGATGGTGCACGGTCGTCTCGAGATTCGCGTTCATCAGCGGATACCGCGCGCGCACATCCGCAGCGGTCCGCGCGGCAATTTCCGACGACAGATGCAAGAAGTTGACGTTGACGCCGGTCGCGTCGGCGAGCACGCCGGCCTCCTCGATCGACAGACGCTCGGTCAATGGTGGGCGCGCCGCGGCGTACTCGGCGAGCCCGCCGATGGACGGATCCGCCTTCGCGCGCTCGATGAAGATCCGCAGCAGCTCCGCCTGCTCGCAGTGCAGCGACACCGACAAGCGAACGTCAGACGAAACTTGCGCACGGGCGACCGCCTCCATGATCTCGTACAAGTGGCCGAGGTCGTACTCCTCGGCCATCGTGTACGCCCGCGCGTCGCGCGAGTCGGCCGACAAGTTCAAGCCTTTGTAAAACATGTAGTACTTGAAGCTCGTGACACCTTGCTCGATGAGCCACGGGATCTCGCGCACGTGCTCCGCCGTCATCGGCGCGAGGTGAAACCCGTAGTCCACCTTCGCGTGGCCGTCCACGGTCGCGAGGACTTCCGGAAAGATCTCCTTGTACGGACCGGTCTTGCCGAGATAGTGCGAACCGGTGCGGAAATACGAGACCACCGTCGTGACACCGCCGACGAGCGACGACGTGGTCTCGCTTTCGGTATCGGCCGCGAGGTCACGGTAGATCCCGAGGTGATAGTGACTGTCGACGCCGCCGGGGAATACGGCTTTGCCGCGAGCGTCGATCCCGTCGTCGGAATCCGACGGCGCGATCTCGTCGGCTATTGCGGCGATCTTTCCGTAGCGGATGCCGATGTCGGCGCGTACCTCGCCGACGAAAGGAACGATGAGGGTTCCGCCCGTGATGATCGTGTCGAAGCGTGCCATCGTCTACTCCTTCGCCGTCGGTCTCACGAGGTCCTCTACGTCTTCGATGACGTCGAGACGTTTCGCGGCGTCCTCGATCTCCGCCGCGACGTCGTCGGTCACCGAACGGCGCGCGTTGTCGCGGAACTTCGTCGCCAGCTCGTCGTCGCTGAGCGGTCTTTGCGGTCCCCCTCGATTCGCCATCACGCGCTCTTCGAGCGTCGAGCCGTCGGTCATGCGCACGGTCAGGACCGCCGGAAACTGATAGGGATACACGGCGTCGCATTCGGGATCGCCGAACACCGACACCCGCGCGGCAAGCGCGCGCCGGCGCTGATCTAGAGCCAGCGCGTCGGTGAAATCGTCCAGCGACAGCCCGAGCCCGCCGCCGCCGACCAGGCCCGCGGCAACGGCGTACGGACCGGAGAACTGCGCCTCGTACCCCGTCTCGGGTGCCCGCTTGCGCTCGATCGGCTCTCCAATCGTTCGCACGGTCGCGGAAGCGACCCGCAACGTCGCGTCTTCGACGTCGTCGGCATGCACACCGCGCTCGCGCAGGGCGATCGCCGCATCGATTGCGGTGTGTGTGAAGTGATTCGCCGGATACGGTTTGAAGAAGATGCCGGGCACTTCCCAATCGGCGCCGAGCCCGCGGACGACGACCTCGGCATCGAATGTCTCGCCTAGAAACGCGCGAAAGAATCCGAACCTTCCTTCGAGGATCGTCGGAGGGCCGGTGATGCCGCGCGATGCAAGCTCCGCCGCGTTCAGCGCGGCGTGCGCGGCCCAGCCGCAATGCAGGCGCTTGACGGTTCCACCACCGCGGTTCGCCTCGATGACGCCGGAAGCCATCGATGCCGCGATCGCCATCGCGTGCCCAATCTCGTCCGTGCCGCCGCCCAACAGCACCGACGCGGCTGCAGCAGACGCGAGCGTTCCGCAGATGGACGTCGCGTGCTGTCCTCGCTCGAAAAACTCCGAGTTGCGCGCCGTCTCGTCGTAGCCGGCCATGCCGAGGCGCACGCAGACCTCCAACCCGATCGCGATCGCTCGGACGAGCTCCGAGCCCGGCGCACCCCCGAGCTGCGCGGCCGCCATCGACGCGGGCACCACCGACGCGCTCGGATGCACGATCGACGGCAAATGCGTGTCGTCGTAATCGAGCGAGTGCGCGAGCACACCACCGACGAACGCCGCTTGCGTCGCCGGCATTCGTGACGAGACGCCGATCGCGCGCGACTGCGGGGCTCCGCCTTGCGACAGAACATGCTCGATAACCGCGCGGCTCGTGTCCAGGGGCAGCGCGCCGAGCGACACGCCGACGATGTCGAGCACGCGCCGGCGCACACTTGCTCGCACGGCTTCCGGCAGCGAGCCGTACGTCGTCGAGGCGGCGAAGCCGGCCAGCTGCTCGGACAGCGTCATGCCGTCACCACCGCAAGCGGACGCACCGGCGATCCGGTCCCGCCGACGAATTTCAAGGGCGAGAGGATGAAGACGAACTCGCGCACGCCGGCCGCCGCTAATTCGCCGAGCGCCATCGTTTCGATGATGTGAATGCCGTGATCGACGAGCAGCACGCGATGGCCCGGCAAGACCGCGTGCCCGGCGCCGGGCGGAATGTGCTCGAAGGCGATCGTCTCTGCGCCGGCGGCGCGCACGCCGAGCGACGCGATCCATTTCGCGCCTTCCTCGCCGGGTCCCGGGGCCCCGGATACCGCGCCGATGAAGGCATCTCGGTCGTTCCAGCGCGCCCCCCAGCCGGTGTGAATCAGTACGACGTCGCCGGACCGAACCTCGATGCCGTCGGCGGCCGCTGCGAGATCATCGGGCGTCACCTCGTATCCCGGTTCGCACGCATCGACGCCCAGCGCGCGCGGAATGTCGAGCAGCACACCCCGGCACACAAACGGATCCACGGTCTCGATGCCGAGCGTTTTGAAGCGTCCGCCGGTCTGCGCGTCCGACGCCGAGACTCCGCCGTGCAGCAAACCGTCGCGCGAGACGTGCGACAGGGCGTCGATGTGCGTACCGACGTGGCCGCCGGTGATGATCACTTCGTTCGCCGCGCTGCCGCCGTCGGGGCGAACCATGTCGCCGTGGCGGCGCTGTAGCGCCATTCGGAACGGCTGGTGATTCGGGGATTGCGGCATGCCGGCGAAGAGGGGCCGGCCGAGGTCGAAGACGCGCACTCCGCGCTGAACGACCGACAGCAGCTCGTCAGCCAACAATGCCTCGCTCGCGCAACGCATGGATTCGCTCAGACGAAACACCCAGCTCACCCAACACGGCGTCGGTGTCGGCCCCGAGCGAGCGGCCCGTATGGCGGATCTCGCCCGGCGTCTCCGACATCCGGAAAAGCACGTTCTGCATGCGCATCGGTCCGAGATCCTCATCGGGAACCGACGTCACCATCTGCGTCGCGATCACGTGCTCGTCTTCGAGCAAGTCGCGTGCGTCGTACACGGGGGCGATCGCGGCCTCGGCTGCGTTGAACGCGTCGAGCACCTCGTCGCGCGTCCGTTGCGAAATCCAGTCCGCAACGCAGGCGTCGAGCAAGTCGCCGTGCCGGGCGCGGCCGCGACCCGATGCGAACCACGGCTCCTCGATCAGCTCGGGCCGACCGACGAGATGCATCACGCGCTCCGCGATCGAGTCGGCCGACGTCGAGATCGCGACCCACTTTCCGTCCTTCGTCTCGTAGGCGTTACGCGGTGCGTTGTTTTCGCTGCGGTTACCGGTACGCGCTTGCAAGATGCCGAGTTGGTCATACGCGACAATCTGTGGCCCGAGCGCCGTCACGATCGGCTCGAGAATCGACAGGTCGATCACTTGCCCGCGGCCGGCACGCGCGTCGCGGTGATACAGCGCCATCAAGACCGCGTTCGCGCCTGCGAGGCCGGCGATCGAATCGGCGAGACCGAACGGCGGCAACGTCGGCGGTCCGTCGGGCTCGCCGGTGATCGCCGCGAAGCCGCTCATCGCTTCGGCGAGCGTTCCGAAGCCGGGACGTGCTGCATACGGACCGGTCTGACCGAACCCGGTCACGCGCAGGACAACGAGCCCCGGATTCAACGACTGCAAACGCTCCGGCCCGATCCCCCACTTCTCGAGTGTTCCCGGACGGAAGTTTTCGACGAGCACGTCGGCGTTCTTCACGAGCTCCAGGAAAATCTCTGCGCCGTCGGGATCGCCGAGATACAAGCCGATGCATCGCTTGTTGCGCGACACCATCTTCCACCACAGCCCGTGTCCGTCCTTCCAATGCCCGTGGCCGCGCATTGAGTCGCCGCGCGCTGGATGCTCGATCTTGATCACGTCCGCGCCGAAATCGCCAAGGATTTGGCACGCAAGCGGACCGGCCAGCACCGTCGATGCGTCGAGGACGCGAACGCCTTCGAGAGGCCCGCTCACGACGCAAGTCCTTCGCGAAGCTCCCGCTTCAGGATCTTGCCGGCCGGGCTACGCGGCAGTGCATCCACAAACACGTAGCGCTTCGGCACCTTGAAGCCCGACAGCACTGTGCGGCAGTGCGCGTCGAGCGCTGCGTCGTCTACGGCAATACCCGGCGGCGTGACGATGAACGCAACGACTTCCTCGCCCCACAGGTCCGACGGCGCGCCGACGACGGCGACGTCGGCAACGGACGTGTGATGCGCGATAACTTCCTCGACCTCACGCGGATAGATGTTCACGCCGCCGCTGATGATCATGTCCTTCACGCGATCGACGACGTAGAGGTAGCCGTCCTCGTCCACGTGCGCGACGTCCCCGCACGTGAGAAAACCGTCCTCGGTCGTACACGCTTTCGTCGCGTCGTCGTCGTTCAAATAGCCGTTCATGAGATACGGCGAGCGGCTGTAGAGCTCGCCGGTCGCGTCGCGGCCGAGCACATTGCCGTCGCCGTCGACGATGCGAACCTCGGTCATGAACCACGGCGGACCGACGCACGCGACCTTGCGGCGCTGATCTCCTGGACGCAAGTTGGAAATGATCCCTGCTTCCGTGGAGCCGTACACCTCGTGGAGCCCGACGTGCGGCAGCGTGTCCATCACCCAGAGCTTCAGCTCTTGCGGCATCGCCGCCGCGTTGAAATACAGTGTTTCGAGCGACGACGTGTCGGCGCCGGTGATCGCAGTGTCGCCGAGCCGGCGCATCATCTGCGCGTGCGCTGGGACCAGGAACACGCTGTGCGGCCGGTCGGACGCGATCAAGGCCAGCAGCTGCTGCGGGTCGAAGGCACGCAACATCGAGACCGTTCCGCCGGTGTGCAGCGCCGCGTAGGCAAAAGCGAAGCCGGCGCCGTGATACATCGGCGCCACCGCGATCGTGCGGCGACCAGGACCGAGGCCCCACTCCAATGCCGTGCCGTAAAACGTCAGGCACCGGGACCGGTGCGAGATGACGACCCCTTTCGGCTTGCCCGTCGTGCCCGAGGTGTACGCGATGCAGAACGGATCGGTCTCGTCGACGACGACGTACGGATCGCTCGTCGCAGCCGACGCAAGTGCGGTTTCGTACGACGGCCCGAGCGTGGCGCCGCCGATCGCAAGCGCGGTCTTGACGCCGGCGGTTTGCGCGGCCTCGCCGGCGATCGCAACCAGAGTGTCGTCCGCGATGAGCGCCACCGCAGCGGAGTGCTCCAGGACGTACGTCGCCTCCGCGATGGTCGATCGCGGATTCACCGGGACCATCGGCAATCCGGCTTTCGCCAGCCCTGCGGCAATCTCCGGAAACTCGAGCCGGTTGCCGAGCATCACCGCGACGGTCGCACCGGGTTGCAAATTCGCGTCGAGCAGCACGTTCGCGAGACGACTCGCGCGCTCGTCCAAAGCCGCGTACGTCAGTGCCCGGTCCCCGTCGATCACCGCCGTGGCATTCGGTGTCGCCACGGCAAACTCGCGAATGCCGTTCGCGATGTTCATCGGAGCTCCGCCGCGCGCGATCATCTCACTCCTCGTCGATCGCCTTGTCGGCAACCGGGAACAACCCTTTGTCCTGCGGCGCATCCTTCTTGTAGACCATGAACGACCGCTTCCATGTCACGACGACTTTGCCCTCTTGATTGAGGCCTCGCGACTTCACGCCGACGATCCCGACGTAGGGGCGCGACGCCGACTCGCGTTTGTCGATCACGAGCGACTCGGCATACAGCGTGTCGCCGACGAAGACGGGATTCGTCAGGCGGATCTCGTCCCACGACAGGTTTGCCATCGCGTTCCGGCTGAGGTCGCCGACGGTGAGGCCCAGCACCATCGCAACCGTGAGCCCTGAGTTCACCAAGTACCTGCCGAACGGCGACGCCTCCGCGTAGTGCTTGTTGAAGTGCATCTGGTTCGTGTTCATCGTGAGGTTGGTGAACCACACGTTGTCGGTTTCGGTGATCGTGCGGCCGAGCGGATGCTGATACACGTCGCCGATTTCGAAGTCTTCGTAATAACGGCCTTTCCAGCCGTCTTTGATCACCATTCCGCCTCCGGACCCTTCGTTCCGCTGAGCGAAACGCCATTCCATTTTCGCGCCTTCCCGCAGTATAGTAAGGGTGTGCGGCGCCGTCACCGGCCGCGACCGATATTTGCGGGCGGAATTTGCCGATGAGACCACTCGAAGATGTGCGGATCGTCGCCCTGGAGCAATACGGCGCAGGGCCGTTCGGCAGCGTGCACCTCGCCGACCTCGGCGCGGAGATCATCAAGATCGAGGATCCGCGAACGGGCGGCGACGTCGGGCGCGCGGTCCCCCCTTTCGTAGAAGGCGAAGACTCGCTCTTCTTCGAGACCTTCAACCGCAACAAGCGCTCGCTGTCGCTCGACGTGTCGGTGCCTGCGGGACGAGCCGTCTTCGAAGACCTCGTTCGCGCCGGTGACGCGGTGTATTCCAACTTGCGCGGCGACGTCCCTGCGCGGCTGCGCATTCGCTACGACGACTTGAAGGAGATCAATCCGCGCATCGTGTGCTGCTCGCTGAGCGGGTACGGCATGACCGGCCCGCGCGCCGCCGATCCGGCCTACGACTACATCTTGCAAGGCATAGCCGGTTGGATGAGCATCACCGGTGAGCCCGATGGTCCGCCGGCGAAATCGGGGCTGTCTCTCGTCGATTACTGCGGCGGCTTCGTCGCCGCGATCGCACTGCTTGCCGGCATCCACGCGTCGCGACGCGACGGCGTCGGCATGGACTGCGACCTATCGCTGTTCGACACCGCCATTTCGTTGTTGACGTATCCCGCGACGTGGCATCTGAACGCCGGCTTCGAGCCTGTGCGCACGCCGCGTTCCGCGCACCCGTCGCTCGTCCCGTTTCAAAATTTTCCGACGTCGGACGGGTGGATCGTCGTTGGGTGCGCGAAGGAAAAGTTCTGGCAACGTCTCGTCGGTGTGCTCGGACAGCCGCAGCTTGCCGCCGATCCGCGCTACGCGACGTTCGAAGACCGGCGGCGTAATGCATTGGAGTTACTGCCGCTCCTCGAAAAACTGCTCGTGGCCGAGACGACGGCGCACTGGATCGATCTGCTGACGGAAGCCGGGGTCCCGTGCGGTCCCGTCAACACCGTTGCGGAAGCGTTGCGGGACCCGCAGACTGAGGCGCGCGGCGTGATCGTCGAGACGGACCACCCGCGCTTCGGAAAGCTCCGCCAAGCCGCCTCGCCGGTGCGCGTCGGCGACGCGCGCACCGATCACCGGCGCGCGCCGCTGCGAAACGAGGACGCCTCGTGGATTCTCGGCGATCTGCTCGGCTACTCGACGGAGCGCATCGTCGAATTGGGCGCCGCCGGCGCCTTTGGTGCGAGCGCATGACGGCGGCGCGGATGTTCGCCGAATGGGCGGTGGGATTACGCCTCGAAGACGTCCCCGTCGGCGTGCAACACGCGGCGAAACGCCACTTGCTCGACGGCTTCGGGACGGCGCTGGCGGCAGCGCGCCTCGGCGAGGTCCCGTACGCGATAACCGTGGCGCGCGATCTGCGCGGAGCTGCAGAGGCGAGCATCATCGGCGACGGCACACGCGTGTCGGCGCCGGCGGCAGCGCTCGCGAACGGCGCGCTCGTGCACGCGCTCGACTTCGACGACACGCACGCCGGCGCGCTCGTGCATGCAACGGCTCCGGTGCTGGCCTCTGCTTTCGCCGTGGGACAGGAGCGCTCGTCGTCCGGCGCCGGCGTGCTTGCTGCGACTGTCGCCGGATACGAAACGATCATCCGGCTCGGAGCCGCGGTGCGTCACGGCTTTCACGCGCGCGGCTTTCATGCGACGTCGGTGTGCGGCGTGTTCGCCGCTGCCTTGATCGCGTGCAAGCTGATGGATCTCGACGTCGAGACGACGATGAACGCGCTCGGCATCGCCGGCTCGCAAGCCGCCGGATCCCTCGAGTTTCTGACGACGGGATCCTCCACCAAGCAGCTGCATCCGGGTTTTGCGGCGCAGTCCGGCATACTCGCGGCGCGGCTCGCCGCAGCGGGCGCGAGCGGACCGGACTCGATCTTCGAAGGGGACAACGGCCTCTTTCGCGCATACGCCGATGCCCACGTCGCCGCGGACGCACTCTTCGGCGAGCTGGGAGAGCGCTGGGAAACGACACAGATAACGATCAAGCCCTATCCCGCGTGCCAGCTGTCGCACGCGTCGCTCGACGCTCTCGCCTGCCTCTTGCCGCTCGATGCGTCGTCGATTGATCAGATCACGTTCGAGGTGCCGGCCGAAAGCATCCCGATTGTGTGCGAGCCGGCCGACACCAAACGCCGGCCTCGCACACCGTACGAAGGAAAGTTCAGCCTGCCGTACAGCGCCGCGTCTCTCGTGATAGACGGGTCACTGGGACTCTCTTCGTTCGAGCCCGGCGCGCTGCACCGAGCCGACGTGCTCGCGCTCGCCGACCGCGTCGCGCACACATCCGCGGGATTCGACGGGCCCCCCGCGCAGGCGCCGGGCCTCGCCGCGCTGACGATGAAGGACGGCTCGACGCGCACGGCGCGGGTGGAGACAAGCCGCGGCGGACCCGAATTACCACTCTCCGATGACGATCTCATCGCAAAGTTCGCGGACAACGCAGGGTCGGGCGACCTCGTGAAATCGATTCTTGCTCTCGAGGAGCTTGGCACCGTGAGCGAACTGCTAGAAAAGACGGCGAGCCGCTGATGGGAAAGCTCCTCACCAAGGAGATCAAATCGCTGATCGGCCGCGAAGTGACGTACACGGCGCGCGAGGAGCTCGGCCGCGCATCGATTCGGTACTACGCTCTGGCCGTCGGCGACCTCAACCCGCTATACCTCAACGACGCATTCGCCGGTGCGAACGGCTACCCGAGCGTGATCGCGCCGCCCACGCTCATTTGCGAGACGAACCAATTCATCGGTGAGGTGCGTCCGCTGACCAGCCACGGGCACGACTGGGGAATCTCGATCGAAGGATGCCGTCTCATTCGCGGCGGCAACGAATACCATTTCGAGCGACCCGCACTGCCCACCGACCGCATCTCGGTGCGCTGGCGCATCGACGACATCACGGAGCGCCGCGCCAAATCGGGACTTCCCATGCTCATCGTAACGAGCGTCGGGACGTACACGAGCCACGCCGGGGATCTCATCGCGTCGAACACCGAGACTCTGATCTATCAGAAGGTTTCCCAATGACCGAGCTTCCGGTGTTCGAGCGCACTTTCGAGATGGTCGACCTGATCGCCTACGCCGGCGCAACGTGGGATTGGCATCCGCTGCACTACGACCCCTCGTACTTGAAATCGGTCGGCCTCGAAAGGCCGGTAGTAGACGGCCAAATGTTCGGCGCCTTGCTGGCGAAGCAGATCTTGGACGGCTTCGGGCCGCGCGCGTTCATCACGTCGATGAAGATTCGATTTACCGCGATGGTCTTCGCAGGGGATACAGTGCGCGTGACCGGTGTGGTTACGTCGGAAAGTGGCCCGGTTGCGTCTGTGGCGCAACAGATTCACGCCGGCGAGCGCCTCGCGGTCGAGGCGAGCGCAGAGGTGCGAGTCCCGGCAAGTGACGGCACGTAGCGCCTCACGAACGATGCGGAACAGGGTGGGACATGGACTTTGAGCTGAGCCCCGAACAGAAAGAGTTTCGCGCGGTCATCCGCGACTTCGTTGCGAAAGAGATCACGCCGGTTGCGCGCGAGTGGGAACAGTCGGGCCGCTACCCCACCGAGATCGTCGAGAAGATGAAGGAGATGGGCCTCTTCGGGATCACGATCCCCGAGGAATACGGCGGCCTCGCAATCGATTTCATTTCACTCGCGCTGCTATTCGAAGAGATATCCAAGGGATGGATGGGCATCGCCGGCATCATCGGGTCGCATTCTCTGTCGTGCCGGATGATTTACAACCACGGCACCGACGGGCAGAAGCAGCGGTGGCTGCCGAAGCTCGCGACCGGAGAGTTGCGCACGGGAATCGGTCTTACCGAACCCGGCGCGGGCAGCGACCTCCAAGGCATTTCCACACGCGCCGTTCGAGACGGTGATCACTACGTCATCCGCGGCACGAAAACATGGATCACGAATGCGCGGTACGCCGGCATCTTGCCGGTGCTCGTCAAGACCGATCCGACGACGGAGCCGGCGCATAAAGGCATGAGCTGCATCATTGTCGAGGCCGGCACGCCCGGTTACAGCGTCGGCCGCGACATCGGCAAGCTCGGCTACAAAGGCACGGAGTCGTGCGAAGTGATTCTCGACGAGTGCCGCGTCCCGGCGGCGAACTTGCTGGGTGGTGTCGAAGGCCGCGGCTTGCAGCAGGTGCTGAGCGGGCTCGAGATCGGGCGCGTCAACATCGCTGCGCGAAGCGTGGGAATCGCGCAGGCGGCGCTCCACGCGGCGCTCGAATACGCGCAGGAGCGCCATGCATTCGGTCATCCGATCGCCGATTTCCAAGCGATTCAGCTAAAGCTCGCCGACATGGCTACCGAAGTGCAGGCCGCGCGCTTGCTGACGTGGTGGGCGGCGGCACGCGCCGATAGCGGCAAGCGGGCCGACTTGGAAGCAGGGATGGCAAAGCTTTATTCGAGCGAGGTAGCGATCAAGTGTTCGCTCGAAGCGATGCGGATCCACGGCGGATACGGCTATTCGACCGAGCTCGACATCGAGCGCCTATATCGCGATGCGCCATTGATGGCGATCGGCGAAGGCACGAGCGACATCCAGCGGCTCGTCATCGCAAAAGCGCTGCTGCGCGGCGAGAACACCGACGCATGAGCGCGCGCAGCTTCCTCTACATCCCCGGCGACCGGGAAGAGTTCCTCACGAAAGCGTTCGATCGCGGGGCCGATGCGATCATTGCTGATCTGGAAGACGGCGTTGCACCGGCCGCAAAAGACGCAGCCCGGAAGATCGTCGCCGGCTGGATCGAGCAGGAACCCGGCGCGCAGACCTGGGTACGCCTCAACAGTGGGGCACTCATGGAGGCCGATGTAACCGCAGTCTGTGCGCCGGGTCTCACCGGCGTCGTGCTGCCGAAAGCGTCGATCGACGCGCTGGCTTCGCTCGACGTCTTGCTCACGATTGCAGAGAAAAGGGCCGACTTGGCGGAAGGCACCGTGCTCGTATGCCCGCTCATCGAAACGGCGCAGGGAGTGCTCGACGTGCGGCTGATTACGGAGGCGCCGCGCGTGAGTCATCTCGCAATCGGTGAAGTGGATCTCGGTGCAGAGCTCAACATCACCGACGCAGACGCGATGAATCCGATTCGCATGCAGCTCGTCGTGGCGAGCGCGGCGGCCGGTATCTCTCCGCCCACGGCACCGGTCGCAACCGATTTCCAGGATCTCGACGCGCTCCGCTCCTCGACGCTGCGGCTGAAAGCAATGGGCTTCGGCGCTCGCGCTGCCATCCACCCGGCCCAAGTCCCACCGATCAACGAGGTCTTTACGCCGACGACGGAAGAGATCGAAGCCGCCCGAGAGCTCGTCACGACATACGACGCCGCGCTCGCCCGCGGCAACGGCGTGATCAAGGATGCAGACGGCAAGATGGTGGACGAAGCCGTGGTGCGCAGCGCGCGCCGCACCCTCACCCGCGCAAAGCTCTGACCTACGCGCGCATCGCGGAGCGCACGGCTCGCAGCTTCAATTCGGTTTCCGCGAGCTCGGCTGCCGGGTCGGAGTCGGCCACGATGCCGTTGCCGGCGAACAGACGGGCTTCGTTTTGGGAGATCTCCGCGCAACGGAGCGCGATCGCGAACTCGCCGTCACCGCGAGAATCCACCCAGCCGATCGGGCCGGCATAACGGCCGCGGTCGAAACCTTCCAGAGACCGGATGAGGGCGAGTGCATCGTGCGTCGGCACGCCGCACACGGCCGCCGTCGGATGCAAACGTCCGGCGATTTCCAGCGCCGTGGCTGGCTCGGCCAAATCCCCCCGCAGGTGCGTCGCGAGGTGCTGCACATTCGCAAGCCCCAACAAGGATGGCTCCGTCTCCACTTTCAGCTCCGAGCACATCAGCGACAGGACGTCGCGCACGGTGCCGACGGCCAGCTCGTGCTCCGATCGCTCCTTTGAAGAGGCGAACAGCGTTGCGCCGAGCCGCTCGTCCTCGGCAATATCGTCGCTGCGGCGCGTCGTACCGGCGAGAACCAAAGATTCGACGAGCGCGTCGGTGCGCCGGCAGAGCAACTCCGGGGACGCGCCGACGAGTCCGTCGAAGCAGTACGTGTAGCACTGCGGATACACCTCGGCGAGCGCGCCCGCAATCGCGCGCGGATCGAACGAACCATGAACAGTTACCGCGCGCGCCAGAACGACTTTCTCGAGCCATCCGCCGCGAATCTGGTCTCTTACGCGTGCCACGGCGCGCATCCACGCCTCCTCGGACACAACGCGCTCCGCGTGACCGACCGCTGCGGCGTGCTCATCGACCGGATCGCCGACGATCCCGTTCACGGTGACCCAGCACTCACCCCCGGCCCGTCCCACGACGACCGCGGGGACGACCAAGCGTGAGCCCGCCGTTGACGGGTCGAAGGTATAGCTCGCGTACGCGATCGGGCCGGTTCCCGGGCGAAGGACGTCGTCTTCAATGGAAGCGATATCAAAAAGAGATGCGAGACGGGACGACGCGCGCTCGAAGCGCTCGGGGCCGGCGCCGGGATTGATCGACGCAGCTTGCCCCCATGCAACGAACCCATCGCCCTCGCGTACCCACACGTAAGCGCCGAGGCCGCGAACCATCGACACGAGATCCGGCGCCGCGTCTATGCGCTCCGTGAAGGAAACCAGGCGTGAGCTCACGCGCGTGTTCCGACGATCAGTTGCGCGGCGCCCATGCCGAGGAGCCGGCGCCGCACGCCGTCGAATTCCGCGGCCGCGAGAGTCTTCAGGAGGTCTTGCGGCTCCGGAAGATATGCAGTCGATCGCGGAAGGTACGAGTACGCCGAACGATCCGACAGCACGCCGCCGATGAAAGGCACGACGCGACGAAAGTACAGACCGTGACCGAAGCGAAGCACACGGGAGCGCGGTTCGGCGACTTCTAGGAACGCGACGCGCCCGCCGGGGCGCAGCACGCGCGCGCACTCAGCGAACAACGCCACGAGCGACACAACGTTGCGCAACGCGAAGCCGCACGAGATCCCGTCAATCGATCCATCGGGAATCGGCAGCCGGAGAATGTCCGCTTGTACGAG
>JAIVGO010000037.1 GCA_020201525.1 Actinomycetota bacterium
CGACACGGCGCAGAAAGCGATGGAGCCGTTCCCTGCGATCTACTACGCGGGCTTCCTGCAGGACGCCGAAAAGGAGTACGCCGAGGCGCGGCTGACGGCGGCGCTCATTCGCGGGCTCGACATCCCGGGTCCTGAGGACTTGAACGTCGGCGACGCGCCGTATCTCAACGGGATGACCGAGGCGATCGGCGAGTTGCGCCGGCACGTGCTCGACATCATGCGTCACGGCGATTTGGAGCGAGGCGAGGAGCTGCTCGCCCTGATGGACGACATCTACTACGTGCTGATCGCAATGGATTACCCCGATGCGATCACCGGCGGGCTGCGCCGATCGACCGACGTGGCCCGTTCGATCATGGAGCGAACCCGTTCGGACCTCTCGCTGACGCTCGTCCAGCAGAACCTCCAGAACGCGATCGCCGAGCACCAGAAGCGTCTCGGCTAAGCCACTTTCCGGCGCAACGGCGCCTTCGCTCGTCGCAATCAGCGCGAACGTCCCAGGAACGCCGCGCGGGCAGGTACCAGGCCGTCCGTGAGCGAATTGTCCTTCTTTGCGTAAGAATCAATGCCGGTCACGAGCCGGTGGTCTGGCGGGGGAGGGCACAAGTGGATCCGAGACGTGTGAAGAAAGCGCTGGCCGTCGCTCTTTTTCTTGCTTTGCTGGGCGCGGTGCTTCCGGCGAGCGCCGCCGGAAGGGAATTCCGGATCGGCATCGTGGAGTTCCGGCAGTTCTCCGAGCAGAACACGTGCTCGTCGGTCGATGCGCTCACCGACGCCGCGGCAGGATCCGGCGCGCCGCTGAGCGGCCGTCTCCCGCAATTTTCGGTCGAGCACTTCAAGCGCGGCGACTGTGTGTTGATCAAGTTCGTCGCCGACGGTGGAGGAGCGACAACGGAACAGGGGCAAGCGCCTACGCCGAACCCCGCGCCGACCTTTTCGTTGAAATTTTTCCGCGGGACGACATTGGTCGACACGGTCGACGCAACCCTTCTGGCGGGAGCCACCGATACGTACGGTGCCTTCGTAAAGATCGCCGACACGTGGCCCGCCGGACGCTACCGCGTTGAGGCCGTGCCGACTTCTTCAGGCGACACCGGAAAAGGCGTGTACAAGATGACCGTGAACGGTCTCGGTACCCGTATCGTTCTCGAGAAGCCGTTGTACAAGCCGGGCGAGACGATACACGTGAATGGTGTGACCTGGAAGAGCTATCAGATCGGCCGCATAGTGCGAACGCTCAATTCCTATCCCGAAGACCCCACGCAATCCGACAACGTTCCGGCAACGGGTACGGTGACGCTTGTTCGCGCAGACGGGCGCAAAGTGAGCAAAGAGTTCACCGCGCTATCCACGCCACAAGAAAAGGGATTTTTCTCCGTGGAGTTTTCGCCGTCGGATTACGGCAACGTTGCAGCGGGCGCGGAAGACGGATTCGTGCGGTCGCTGCGCCTGTCCGCGACGGCGACGTATACCGACCCGATAACCGGTGAGTGGCGAACGTCGGGTTCGGAGCCCGACTCCGAAGCAGTTTTGCAGTTCGAGAGCGTGCCCGACAGCGCGCAGGTGCACGCACTGTTCACCTCTGAGACCGGGTGGGTGGAACCGG
Source organism: Actinomycetota bacterium (assembly GCA_020201525.1). Lineage (GTDB taxonomy): Bacteria > Actinomycetota > AC-67 > AC-67 > AC-67 > JAIVGO01. The sequence goes on from JAIVGO010000037.1 coordinate 1,607, forward strand.
GTTCCGAATATGTGCACCAAATTGAATATCGCAACGTCTCGCGCAAGCCTGCAAGCGGCGTGACGGTGACCTACAACATCCCCGACGCAGCGCGGTACGTGAAGGCGACGCCGGCTCCATCGTCGGTGGGTGCCGGCACCTTGACGTGGAACATCGGCTCGATCGCGTCCGGGTCCGACTGGGCTGTCGCGCGACGCATCCTGATCACGATGCGTGCGCTAAGCGAGGATCAGGACCGAACCGTCGTGTGGAAGAACCTCTCTGCGACCGTGTCGTTGTCGCAGTCCGGCGTTGACGGTGACGCGACGTCTCTCACACACGGGCCGCGAGTGGCAACGCTCGATACCGCGCGTTACGGCGATCGACCGTTCCCGGTTGTGCTCGTGGATTATCTCGATGCGAAGCATTCGCCGGCGCGACCCGGTTGGTACTACGAGCAGCTCATCAATCAGCCACTCAAAGAGTCGTCGCTCGTGAACCTGTACCGGGAGATGTCCTTCGGTCAGCTCTTCCCACACGGGATCATCCCGTCGGTCGAAGCGAAAGATCCGACATTCGGGGCCGCTTCGTCCTACAAGTGGGCCACACCGTACGGGTACGCGAAGGCGGACGGTTCGGTTGGTCGTCCCGGCGGCGTCTGCTATTCGGCCACGAGCATCGTGCCCGACCCAACGTCGCCCGTAACGGAGTACACGCCGTCGGCTTCGACGGCGCGCATCGCAGGAGGCTGGTATCAGTTGCCGGGGCAGCAGGCGTATTACGGCGGCGACCAGCTGACGTTCGGTCAATATGCGGTTCGCCTCGCCGGCAACGCAGGATTGGGGATCGACGGTGCGTGCGGCCCGACGGGGAAAGCTGCGTTCGATGCTGCGTCCATCGCAGACCCGGACATCGACTACAACGATTTCGATACGGATCGCAACGGCCTGGTCGACTTCTTCATGTTCATCTTCCGCGGTATCGGCGGCAACGGCGCGTCGCAGACGCAGGGATACGACAACATCTGGCCGCACTCCTCGAGTCTCGAGAGCTACTTCGCAGACGCGAACGGCCAGCTCGGCTACGTCTCGCACGACCAGCTTCGCGACCGGCTCGAACGTCCATTGTGGTGGAAAACGGCGAAGGCTCGCAGTGAAAACAAGACGGCGCTGCTCACGACGAAGAACATGGGCGCCGATCTCAAGGCGTACGTCCGAGTCGGCCCGTACAACGCCAACCCCGAGATCTCGACGACGTCGGTCATCGCGCACGAATACGGACATTCGCTCGGGTTGCCCGACTATTACTCGACGTCGACGCGCGAGACCGTCGGAAACTGGGAATTGATGTCGAACGACAACGCCCAGTTCATGAGCGTGTTTTCCCGTCAGGATCTCGGCTGGCTGGTGCCGAAGGTACTTGCGCGCGGCTCGATCATCGACACAATCAACGAATCGAAAGTCGATACACATCGTGTCGAATGGACCGACGCGCACGGCCGGCCATACACGCTGACCGGCTCCGATGTGCACAACGGCGACGCGTACTACGTGCCGTTGCCGCACACCTCGATCTTGGACAAAGCCACGTCCGGTAAGAAGGTTTGGTGGTCGCAACAGGGAGACGACTTCGGCTGTCCCGGGCACACGCTCGACATTCCGTTGCACTTGATGAAGGGAGCGGCGTCCGGTGACACGGTCACGCTGAGCTTCAAGTCCTGGTACGAGATCGAGTGGGACTTCGACTATGGATTCGTCATGGTCTCCAAGGACGGCGGAAAGACTTTCGAGGCGCTCGAGTCCAAAGCCGGAACCACGACGCCGCAAGCGTTCAGCCCGAACCAAGTGTCGTGTCAGGATCAGTTCGGCAACGGAATTACCGGGACCAGCATGCAACGCAATTTCCCGTCCAATGTGCCCGATCGTTCCGCAGCGCTCGACGCGTACACGAAGCCCGATTACATCGAGGACTCATTCGACTTGTCGCCGTACGCGGGGCAAGACGTGATCCTTCGGTTCGCGTACGCCACCGACTCCGGTCTTGCGAAGCGCGGTTGGTTCATCGACGACCTAAAAGTTGTGAACCAAACGCAAAGCAAAAATTATCTCCAAGACGATTCCGAAACGACGCGCCCGGATTACATACCGCAGGGATGGATCAACTTTACGGTCGGATCTGGAAAAGCGGACCGTGGCTATTACTTGGAGCTGCGCGACAGAATCAGCTTCGACTTCGACGGAAGAGGGCAGGCCGACCGTACGGCCATCGATTGGATTCCGGGAGTGTCCTTGTGGTGGACCGATGAGTTCACGGGTTACGGCAATGTCGGACAAGCCGCGACGGAGATTCCTCGCCAGAATCCGATCGATGCAAGGCCAGAGCCCGGCACGGCGCTGCCCAGGCTCGCCGACGCGGCGTTCTATCCAATCAATGGTCTCAACGCGTTCAACGACTCGAGCCACGTGGACAACTACGGCACGGCCGCGGCTCCGTGGACCTTCGGCATCGGGTGCTTCTCGATGCGCGTGCTCGACATCGACGGTCTCGGACAGCCGGGTGCGACTGCGAAGCTTCAGATGGCGGCGAATGCCGCGAAGTGTCGCGCCGTCCCAAACACAGCGGTGCTTGGTGAAAAGATTTCGAAGCCGTCCGGCTCCAAGAGAACAGGGGGAAACCTTCCGGCAACCGGGGTCGATGCCGGATTGTTCGGGCTAGCGCTGCTCGCGGCGGCTGCAGGAATCGGTCGTCGCCTGCACAGCCGGCTCGGCTAACCGAGATTCACGCTGTTAGCAGCGTGGTAGCATTCCCCCTTCGACCGGGGGTGTAGCTCAGTTGGTAGAGCGCTGCGTTCGCAACGCAGAGGTCGACGGTTCGAATCCGTTCACCTCCACAAAGTTACATCGATGTAACTTGAGCAGTGGAGGCTCTTTTCCATCGGTCCTGCTCGATTCCGCATTGCTCCTTTCCTATTCTTGAGCATGTCGAACGCCGCGGGGACGATCGCGCGCGGAAGACGATCGAGCGCGAGTTCTTCCTTCTTCGTCAGCGCATCTTTGTGTGCAAACTCAGGGGACTTGTTGAGCCTCAGAAGCTTGTCGACCGTGTTGCGGCTCATCCCGAGCGTTCGCGCGATCGACGACTTCGAGACCGGCTGTCGCTCGTCTCGAAGCCGGAGGTGCCGCGCCGACCATCGAGACGCTGGGACGCATCGCCGCGACGCTCAAGCTCGAGCTGGCTATAACGTTCGGTCCTCCGCGGCAGTCCAGGCGTAGTCGCGGACACGCAAGGTCGGCCTAGTTTGGCGAGTTGCTGAGGACTCGTTGAAGGCATGGCGAAGGTTGTTCAGACGCCGGCGGCATTCCCTCGTGTCTCGTCCGCTCGCCTTGGATCCTGGCGCGACGCCGGAAGCCCCCGGGCAGCTAGCTTTCCCCTCCAAGCCTCCGGGCGCTCCCGTCTATCACGGCTTCCCCGTTCTCGATGATGTGGAGGTTGAATGGGTTCAACCTCGGGATGATGATCACGGATTGGCGTCGGCCAGAGTTGTGGTGTCGGGGGGCGTGAGGAATCTCGTGGCGATGCGCGCCGGTCCACACCGGCGCCATCGTCCGCGAAAGGATCTGGTAAATGAGGCGAACCGTAGCCGGTGCGAGACCCTGCGCTTGTGACTCACCACTTTACGGACCTCGAGTTGAGTCATGCGGGACAACGGTCACATCCCGAGTTCACGCGATCAGTTCCCCGATCGGAGCGCCGGGACTCGTGCGCCCCGATCTCGATCCGGGTCTTGCTCGATGCCGCCTATCATGAAAATATCAATTGGCCGCAGCAAGGGGGGAGGTGGGGTCGATGACGGGACTGGCCTCGTTCAGGCGGACCGAGCCGAACGGCAAATCGTCGTGGACGGATGTGTTCCACGACACCCGCGGCGGCTCCACTCGAACCGACGACGAAACGTGTGTGACCGGCCACCATTCACCAGGTCAGCGTCAAACCGAGGGTGAGATCGTCGGCAAATGGGCTGTATCGAGACATCCGATGACGACCAACCACCGAAGGGGGCGGTCCTGATGATCAGAGCGATCCACGGGACGAACGGTGGCGCGAATATCCGCACGATCGCATGGGTGACCCTCGCCGTTCTCGCCGCGGCGATGCTTTTGTCGCCTTCGCCGGCGCCTGCGGTGGGTGGCGGGGGAGGAACCACGACTGGAGGGAACCTCTGGGCTTGGGGAAGCAACACCTCGGGTCAACTCGGCAACGGTACGACGAACGACAGCCACCTTCCGATCCAGATCGGAAACTTCAACAACGTAACTGCCGTCACAGGTGGTCACGACCACAGTCTCGCGCTCAGGTCCGACGGCACGGTCTGGGCGTGGGGTGGCAATACTTTCGGGCAGTTGGGGAACGGGACGGCCACGAACAGTGTCGTTCCGGTCAAGGTCAGCAACCTTTCCGCGGTAACCGCGATCGCTGCGGGTTTCTGGCACAGTCTCGCGCTCAGGTCGGACGGCACGGTCTGGACGTGGGGTAACAATTTCGATGGGGAGCTAGGGAACGGAACGACGACGAACAGTGTCGTGCCGATGAAGGTGAGCAACCTTTCCGCGGTAACTGCGATCGCTGCCGGCAAGCCCACAGCCTCGCGGTCAGATCCGACGGCACGGTTTGGATGTGGGGTACCAATGGAAAGGGGGAGCTGGGGAACGGAACGACGACCGATAGCCACGTTCCCGTCCAGGCCTATATCGGAGGGATCACGGCGGTCGCAGCGCGTGGTGATTTTAGCCTCGCGCTTCAGTCCGGCGGCAACCTGTACGCGTGGGGCGCCAACGCTTATGGGCAACTCGGCAACGGCACGGGGACCGACAGCCACGTGCCGACGCTAGTTTCCGTCGGAGCCGTCAAGGCGATCGCCTCCGGCGTCAGTCACGGTCTTGCGCTTCAGCCCGACGGCGATATCTACGCGTGGGGCTCCAACAATCACGGGCAGCTCGGCGACGGCACGCAGACCAATCACTCGATCCCGGCCATGGTTTACACCCTCTCGGGCGTGAACACGATCGATGGTTGCGGCGGGCTGGTTGGTTTCAACCAATCGACCGACACCGGGCACAGCCTCGCCCTGAAAGCCGATAAGACGGTGTGGGCTTGGGGCGCCAACATCTACGGCCAGCTCGGCAACAATTCGACGACGGACAGCTCTTCCCCCATCAAGGTGAACACTCTCTCGAACGTTGTAGGGATCGGCTGCGGACGCGCGCATAGTCTCGCGATCGTCCTACCTCCACCGGGGCCACCGTTGAACTTTGACGTTCAGCCGGGACCTGGGGTGGGTCAGATCCAACTATCCTGGCAAGCTCCGGACACCGGTGGTGTACCGCTGACGGGATTCAAGATCTATCGCGGAACGACGGCAGGGAATCTCATGCCGCATGCGGTCGTTTCGGGAGCCACATTCACCTACACCGATAGCAGCTTGTCGTCATCGCTGACCAATTACTACTACAAGGTCACCGCGTTGAACCCAGCTGAAGGACCTGCATCGAACGTCGACTGCAACAGGGCCTACCCATGGCTCGGTCAACTGGGCTGCATCGGTTAGCGATCAGACTCTCGCTGGGCTTGTTGAGAAGTTGAGGATGAAAACCGTGTCGAACTGGCTCAAGCTGGGGGCCAAAGACCACGAGCAGCACCGCGCACCCGGTGAGATATGGAGCGTCTCGGTGATCGGCCCTTTCGTCGCGCCGACGCTGGCGAGACGGCGGCTCTTCCCGCCGAACTCATCCTAGAAGACGATGAGATGGTTGGCGTCAAGTCATCGCGACATGCCGCCGGGCGTCACGCGCTTATACGCGCTGCCACCTGCTTCGTGGCGTGCTTACTCAAGCCCTTCAGCACCTGGAGCGGGCGCTGCTGTTCACCCATCTGCGACGAAAGCGCGATCAACGAGCCGACGTGCGCGGGGATCGCCCATTGCAGCATCTTCAGCTGCCGTTGTGCCTTGGCCACATCGGCGGGGGTTTGGCTGTCGGGCGTCACTCCGTCGTGAACCGAAACGCCATCTCGGTTCATGACGCGCTGACCGAGCACGCGGGAATAGGCGGTCGCCGCAAGCGCCAGGCCGGTGAGTCCAGTCTTCACCAGCGTCGAGCGAGCGACGCCTTCCTGACTCGCGAGGCGGCCCTTGTTGTCTTTTGTGATGATCGCGCCGCTGGCGAGATACCCAGCGATCGCTGCAAGATTCAGCGGTGTCCACTTCGCCCAGCCGGCGTTTGCGACTCGCGAGCGGTCGGACGGACTCTCGATCTCTTTGGATGCCGCATTCAACCCGACCGCTCCCATCAGGGTTCCACCGAACCACGCGCCGAGGGCGAGATCGTGAACTGCGCGCGCAACCTTGTTCGAGCTTTTCATGACATGCTCCTCGTGTGTTCGGGCCGGCTGCCTTCTGACGTTGGACCAAGGGAATACCCGAGGCGCAAAGCACGCAAACCTTCTGTGGGGATCCGGCTAGTCGATGTGTTGTGTGGATGTGAAGAGGAATAGTCTATTTCGCGATGTCCAACCCATCGAGCACCTCGGAAGACTCACTCCGCGACCTCTCGACGATCACGGACGTCGAGCTGGCCCACCTTGACGTCGAGAGCCTCCTCGACGTGCTGCTCGAACGCGTTCGCGACATTCTTAACGCGGACACGGCAGCGGTGCTGCTGCTCGACGAATCCCGACGAAGCCTGGTTGCCACCGCAGCGCGCGGCATCGAGGCGGAAGTCCGCCAAGGTGTGCGGATCCCACTCGGTTCCGGCTTCGCCGGCCGGATCGCGAACGACCGGCGTCCCGTTGTGCTCGACCGAGTCGACGCCACGACCGTGTACAACCCGATCCTTTGGGAGCAGGGGATCAACGCGATGCTCGGCGTGCCACTGATGGCGGGCGGAGACGTTATCGGCGTACTACACGTCGGCTCACGTACGCCCCGGTCTTTCACGCCCGAAGATGTGCGCCTTCTTCAGTTGGCGGCCGACCGTGTGTCACTCGGCATTCAATCGCGGGTTCTTGCAGCCGAGCGGGCGGCGGCAAACATCCTGCAGCGCAGCCTGCTGCCGGGCGACCTCCCGGTTCTGCCGGGCGTCGAGTTCGCGGCGCGCTATGTCCCGGCTGCGCGCGGCGGCGTCGGCGGAGACTGGTACGACGTGTTTCTGCTCCCCTCGGGCGAGCTGTGCATGGTGATCGGAGACGTGGCCGGCCATGGCGTCCGCCCTGCGGTGGTCATGGGTCGGGTGCGCAGCGCATTGCGCGCGTACGCGCTCGAGAACAACCGTCCGGAGGCTATCCTCGAACTTGTGGACCGCAAACTTCAGTACTTCGAGGCCGGTTACATGGTGACCGCGTTATGCGCCATCGCCGATGACAACCTACGGCACGTCACCATCGCATCGGCGGGTCATTTGGCGCCCGTATTGGCGTCCGGTGACGGGCCGGCTGCGCTCATCGACATGGCGATCGATGCCCCGCTCGGGGTGGTCTCGGGAATCCGACGTACAGCGACCACCGTCGAGCTCCCACCCGCTGGTGTGCTCCTGCTGTACACAGACGGGCTGGTCGAGCGGCGCGACGTGGACCTCGACACTCGGCTTGCCACCTTGAAGAACGCGGTCCGCGCCGAGAGCGCTGATGTCGTATGCACCCGCGTGATGCACCACATGATCGGTGAGGAGGCGGCGGAAGACGATGTCGCTATCCTCGCCGTGGGTTGGAGCCGTGCCGCCGTCGGAGTGGGGCAGGCGGATATCTCATGATCAAGTCAGGCCTACGGTTCGCGCGGGGCTCCACGCTCCGACTCCTAACCACCTCCCCGCGTCACCTGCCCGGCGTCTCGACTCAGCACTGACGACGCGGCCCAACGCCTCGATCAGGTTGGCTGAATCGACTAATCACGCGCTTCGAACGGTTGACTTCGACTACGGAGCGATCGATCGCTTTCTTTCGCTCCCCCTGTGCCAGTCGAGGCAGAGGACCGTGGCGTCGTCTTGGAGCGTGCCTCCCGTAGACTCGACCACGTTTCGAATGAGATGCTGCACGGCTTCTCTAGGATGCAGGTCTCGACTTTGCGCGAGCACAGACTGGATGTCCACGTCCGCCGCATTCCGCTCGAGCATGCCGTCGGTCAAGAAGATCAACCGATCTCCGGGGATGAGCGGCAGCTCTTGGACTACGTACTCATGCTCGGCGCTGACCCCGAACGGAGGGTCTGCCCTGAGCTCGACCATCTCAACGTGTCCGTTACGCAGTCGGAAAGGTCCCGGGTGACCGGCATTCACGATCATTGCGGATTCGCGCAGGAGGTCGATGCGAACCACTTGTCCGGTGACGAACTGGTCCGGCTCCAGCAACGAGGAGAGTGAATCGTTCGCGGCGCCGACCTGCTCGGCCAGCGTTCCTCCTCGGCGGCGGGCGTTTCTCAGGGCGCCGACAAGCACCGTGGCCAGCATGGCGGCCTCGACTTCGTGACCCATCGCGTCGGTCATAGAGATATGGAGGAGGTCCCGTTCCATCGAGAAGTCGAAGGTGTCGCCGGCGACGTTGCCGGCGGGCTCGAGCCACGCGGCGAGCGTAAACTCCCCGGCCTCGCACGTGTAGGCCGCTGGAAGGAGGCGGTGTTGGATCTCGGCGGCCAGAGACAGCTGCACCGAGCGCTGGCCCCACTCGAAGAGATCCGTGAAACGCCGGTTGGCGATGACAACGTATGCCAACGCGTGGGCAGCATACGAGACACCGGCAAGAGTCCCGTCGTCCGGGGGATCGGGCAGGACCATCTCGAGGATGCCAATCGCCTCGCCGCGGTTGGTGACCGGCGCGTACATGTGCGTTACATCCCCTTGCTCCATGATCAGGGTTTGAGTTTTGAGCGCCTCCCCGTGCGGGGTTCCATCGAGCATCACCTGCGTGCGCGTTTCCCGTCCGCCGCCGTCCGGACGCCGGCTGGTGTGGGCGAGGCGCATGAGCGACTGCCCCGAGAAGTCGGCGATCAAGAACGAGACTTCCGTTGCGCCGATGGCGTACGAGAGATGCTCGGCGAAGACGCCGATAGCGTCAACGGGAGCCGCGTCCTCAGTCGCGGCCAACATGGCGCTCAGGTCTAGTTGCACTCGCTTGCTCGCAGTCAGGGTGTTCGCGACGGCTTCCGATTTGACGGGCGTGACCTTATCCCGGTCGTGGTTGGCAGTGCCATTCGAGACGGACGCGCCACGACTCGCCGTGTTGCGTCGTCGTCGCGGCCGGGATGAATACCGGCGCCGGCACGGTGAGCGCCGTTTCTTACGAAAATTCTCCTTGTGATTTTGCGGCAGCGGCATCCGCGTATCGATTGGCCGGCGCACTCGACGGTCTGTGATCTGCTGGTGTGAGAAGGGCTGATCACGCATCGTCGACGTCGCCGCTATCCGGGTCACGGTGGTCGGCCGGAGGTCTCGATGAGATCCCAAGCCCCCCAGGCCGCGGATGCGCGCTTGAACCGTGATGTCGGAGAAAGGTACGCTTCCCTCGCTCCTCGCCTTAACCGAAGCGGATCAAGAAGGGGGAGGTATGAGGAAACTCCTGCTCTTGCTCTCACCGGCGTTCGCGCTCGTAGCCCTTGCGGCCGGGCCCGCGTTCGCGGAGCCTGCGCAACGTGACGTCTCGCCGGTCTTCAGCTTTGCGACAGGTACCCAGGTGGGGCAAGCATGGTCTTCGCTCAGTCGCACTGCGTCTGGGGTCACGATGACTCTTCACACCACAGACCTGACCGGCGGCCACGCGGTCACGGTGTGGTGGGTGGTGTTCAACGATCCGCAGTCATGCTCGCACGGCGCACTCGGGGTTCGCTGCGGCCCAGGTGATCTGTCTGTACCGGCAACACAGGCATCGATCTTGTACGCAGCGGGTCACGTGATCGGTGGAAATGGTGTCGGCGACTTCGGCGCGCAACTGTCGCTCGGCAAAACCGACGGCGCTCTGTTCGGACAAGGACTAACCAATGCCTTCGGTGCCGACGTGCACTTGGTCGTTCGCGACCACGGCCCGGTCGATCAGTCGCTGATGCCGGGCGAGATCCACTCGTTCGACGTCTGCAACACCGGATGCGCCAACGTGCAGCATTCTCAGCACGAAAGCGATTAACCAAGTGCTTTAGAAGCCGTTCCGAACGATCAGGTCCCAATCCCCGGCGTGGAGGGGATCAAGGCTCAACGAGATCGATCCGGGTTGACGTTTCTGGATCTCATAATTGATTTTCGAACCTTGCTCGAAATCAGCCTGCTCAAGCCTTCCTGGACCTCGGCCAGCGCTCCGGCTGACCGCTCGGAGACGCGAGGGGGGAGGGGCCGAAGCCCACGACGAGAAACCGATCATGATTGGTGCACGTTCAGGTAGCGACGGTCTCCCGTGTTACGCCGAGGTGACATCTTCTCCGGATCCCGTGCGTGCCGTTGCCGTCTCGCGCGTTCGCGCCTGCGCAAGTGCGGTCAGCGGGCCGACACTCTTGTGAATGCTGCTCTCGATGATCGCCGCGAACTGCTCCGGCCCCGTCACGCCGGGCGCGTTCGCGGTCCTAAAAGTGAAGCGGACGACGTTCCCGCGCAGCTCCTCGAACTCCCAGAGGTCGTAGGTTTCGCCCAACGGGCCGCGCGAATGCTCGGTGAAATACGAGAAGGGCTTCCAGTCGACGACCTCGTGATAGAAGTCCATCTCGCCTTGGGGGGTCGAATGCACGCAATGGTTTCGCGCGCCGGTTCGGCGCTCGCCCCAAACGAGGTCCTCGGTGTTGCGCACCAGCGAATCGAGCCACTCGACCCGCTTGATCGGCGACGTTGTGAGCTCCCAGACGACGGGGAGGGAGGCATCGGGAATCTCGGTCACGACTTCCAGGAACGCATCTTCGGATCGAACATAGGCCTCGACGGCTTGCTCCGCGCGACCCCACCGCTCCGCCAAGTCCAATACCCGCCCCGACTGCCGGCCGGTGTCGATCTTCTCGACATGGGTGCGGCCGTCGGATAGCTCGAGTCCGCACGCCTTCAGCAGGGCATCGGTCAGGAATGCGTATGCGCTGAATCCGGTTCGTTCGATTACCTCGTTCTTGAGGAGCCGGTGCACCGCGATCACGTCGGGCCCCAACAGCTCGGGTCGGCCGGCGACCTCGCTGATCAGGAACGCACCGTGATGTGCGACGATCTTCAGGTCGAGCCCCGCGGCGGACCGACATGCCGCGCAGGTGCACGTGGTCATGTGTTCGATCGCGCGAAGTCGCTTGCGGAACGCGAAATAGGTGGTCTCGAGCGCCGTCAGCACGACTTGCCCGTCCGGTTCAAGGGCTGTGTCGTAGCAGAACACTGCGTCGCCTTCGAGCTTGGCGAGCGTGAAACAAAGCCCGAGGGTGTCGACGATGCCCGAGATGAGCTCGGCCAGAATGTCTTGCGAGTGATCGAGCTCGACGCCGGTCAGGTATTGCGTGTACCCGCTGATGTCGGCGATGACAAGGCTTCCTCGGTGCGTCTCTGTCATCTCGCGCCGCATCGACCGGCCGCGCCCACATTGCCCGAGATATCCATTGCAACCCCCGAAGGTGATCCCACCCGTGCCCCAAGACGATACTCGGCGCCGTTTCGGTGAACAAAGGGCGGCACGCTATGCGTACGTGGGGGCATATGTGGCAGTTCTGTGGGTAGATATTTCCCGCGACGACCGCTCGTGGACTAATGACGTGCATCGAGCGAATCAAGCATGCGCACCGAAGGAGCATTTAGCGATGGAGCTGCCACCGCCTCGTGGACCGCTGAGCGCTTATCTGTCGGACAAGCTGCGCAAGCCGCCGCGCGATCTTCCTGCGGCACCTCGAACAGCAGGCGATGCACTCGACGATGACGATCTCCAGCTGTCGTTGTACATCCTGTATCAGCTGCACCACGCCGGGTTTGACGATGTCGACGATGGATGGGAATGGTCTCCATCCCTTCTGCGAATTCGAAGGGATCTCGAGGCGCGTTTCGAGCGTGCGCTGCTGGCGTCCGTGCCGCGCCCCTTCCCTCAGCGCGACGTTGCCTTCGCGCTGCAGCAAATGATCGACGCCGATCAGGCGCCGTCGCTTTCGCGCTACTTAGAGGAGCGGGGCACGCCCGAGCAATTCCGCGAGTTCGTTGTTCACCGATCGGTGTATCAATTGCAAGAAGCCGACCCCCACACTTGGGCGATCCCACGCTTGAGCGGCCCGAGCAAGGCTGCACTCGTCATGATTCAGGCAGATGAGTACGGCAATGGAATCTTCGAGCAGATGCATTCGACGCTCTTTCAGTCGGCGATGCGCGGATTCGACCTTGATAGTACATACGGAACCTATGTGCACTGCGTTCCTGGGTACACGCTTGCGACTGTGAACTTGATGTCGTTGTTCGGATTGAACCGCCGGTGGCTCGGTGCGATCGTCGGTCACTTGGCTGCATTCGAGATGACGTCCACCGGTCCGAACCTGCGGTACGGAAATGCCTTGCGGCGATTCGGGTACGGTCCCGAAACGACCCGGTTCTACGACGAGCACGTCACCGCGGACGAGTCTCACGGCCGGATCGCCGCCAACGATCTCGCGGCATCGTTCGCGAAACAGAAGCCGGCGCATGCTGGAGACGTTTTGTTCGGTGCGGCGGCTTTATTGTTCTTGGAAGGGCGCTTTGATGATCGGTTGCTGTCCGCCTGGGCCCAAGGGCGGTCGTCCTTGCATACGCCGCTGCCGCAACCGCTCGCCGTCTAGACGATGCGCCTTTCGTACATATTGCCGTTGCGGTGGCAGGAGTCACAGGGCGCCGATGAGCTGGCGACGTATCTCCGGGTCCTGTCGCCTCATCTGGATGTCATCGTGGTCGACGGGTCGCCGTCGGAGATCTTTGCGTTACACGCGTGCAAATGGGGTTCTCTCGTGCGTCACGTCGCGACGAATCAGTCCCTGCGTTGCGCAAACGGCAAGGTCGCGAACGTGCTCACCGGGCTCGCGCACGCGAAGCACGACCGAGTCGTCTTGGCCGATGACGACGTCCGCTATGACCTTGAGACGCTGCGCCGGCTGGACCGGTGCCTCGACGATGCTGACTTGGTGATGCCGCAGAACTATTTCGACCCGCGACCGTGGCACGCGATTTGGGATTCCGCGCGGTCACTGATCAATCGAAGCTTCTGGCACGACTTTGCCGGGACCATCGCGTTGCGTCGGTCCGCTCTGCCGCTCGGATACGACGGCGACGTTCTGTTCGAGAACCTTCAGCTCGAGCGCACGATAGCGGCGTTCGGCGGGCGGGTTCATCATCTGCCGGGCGTGTATGTGCGGCGTTTGCCGCCATCCGCTCGGAAGTTTTGGTCGCAACGAGTCCGCCAGGCGTACGACGAGTTCGCACGCCCCTTCGTGCTCGCCTTGTGGCTCGCGATCGCCCCGTTTGTTGCGGTTGTCGCGTGGCGCACGTCGTGGCTCGCGATCGTCGTCGCCGCGTTCGTCGCGATGACTCTCGCCGAAATCGGCAGGAGGCGGCACGGAGGACAAGCTGTGTTCCCGCTCGCGGCAACTGTCGTGGCGCCGCTCTGGATTGCCGAACGGTCGATCTGTGCCTGGCTCGCCGTCGGAGCGCGCGTCTTCTTTGGAGGTGTTCGCTACGGGACTGGGCGCATCCGACGTGCCGCGACATCCACGACAGAAATCAGGCGTCGACTGCCGGATCCGATGGTAGGAAGCTCACGGGCCCAGCCGAGGAGCCACCGTCTTTTCTCGGGTTAGTCCGGGCGCGGCGGGGGGACCTTTACTTGGGGGCGATGCCGGTCGTACTCGCCGAGCAGGTTCGGGCCCACGCAAACGAGCGACACGCATGTGCCTTCTTGACGGACGTGGAGGACCGACCTGTTCTTCGGCCAGATTCCAAACCATTCTGACACGCGGAAGTAGTAGGTGATTCCTGCTTCGGCGGGAAACGTGACTTCCGACTCACCTCGCAACCGAAGACCCGGGCCTGCATCGCAATCAGTCGGTTCCTCACCCTGCGACGTGGCATACGTACCGTCCGTCATCGACGAATAGGGGAGCTCGTTCACAACAAGGGCGTCGCCGAAATCGTCGTTGTCCGGCTGTGGTAGCGCGCTCACGAGATCGAGCGTGAACGCGCCTGCCTCCCCGCCGGAGCCGGAAACTCTAATGGCATAGGTCTCCGATCCTGCCGCTTGAAAAACGAGGCGCGACTCCAGCGTGCTGCGAACGTCGCCGCATGCAACGAGGGAAAGGGAAGCAACGTCGGTGCCTTGGTAAACCCCGAGCGTTGTATAGAAGTTGTTGCTGTGGGTATCGACCGCAATGGGCGCGTCTTCCGTTGCTGTGAATGTGAACCAGATTGAAGGGCTATGACCGTCGCAGTCC
>JAIVGO010000038.1 GCA_020201525.1 Actinomycetota bacterium
CCTCAAGCATGAGACGGGTATGCCGGTCCACATCACTGAAGCGCCGCTGTCGTGTGTGGTGCTCGGAACCGGCAGATGTGTTGAAGATTTCGACGCGATGAAACGCGTCTTGATTTCGTCGTCGCGGCACTGAGCTTGTTTTAAGCAGGTTCACGCTGCGCGCCGGTCGTGCGCTTGAGTGCGCTGGCCGGCCGAGCCGGGAAACCGGCGCGCTGAACGAGCGCGCGGACCCGGGAAGGAGGTTTGAAGGGACGGTCGCAAGACCGGTCCCGGGCGATGATTCGCATGTTTGACCGTACGAGGAGGATCCGGCTTCTGCTGGCCGTCCTGTTCACGGCGTCCATCCTCGTGATCACGCTCGACTTTCGCTCCGACGGAAACTTTCTGGACGCGATTGGGCGCGGAGCCATGACCGTCGTCGGACCGTTGCAGGAAGGTGCGCGCACGGTCTTCCGGCCCGTCGGGAATTTCTTTGCCGGTTTCACGCGGGTCGGATCGCTGAAAGCACGGATCGCCGGTTTGCAGCAAGAGAACCAGCTTCTCGTGCAGCGCGAAGAGCAAGTCTCTGATATCCAAAGAGAAAACGGATCGCTGCGCAAGCTTGTCGGCCTCAGGGAACGGCTCCGCTTGAAGACGCTTACCGCGCGGGTCGTGGGTGTCGGTCCGAGCAACTTCGAAGACAGCGTGTTTCTGGACCGCGGATCGGCCGACGGCATACGGAAGGACATGCCGGTGCTCGCCGGCGACGGATTGGTCGGTCGCATCATCCAGGTCGGGAGGCATACGAGCCGCGTGACGCTGCTCATCGACGCTTCGGCGTCGGTTGCCGCTCGCATCGCTCGTAGCGGTGAGATCGGCGTCGTCGACGGTGCCGGCGAGCGCGAGCTGAGGTTCGAGCTCATCGATCCTGAGGCAAATGTAGAAAGGGGCGACAGGGTCGTGACTTCGGGCTACGACAACAGCGTTTACCCGCCCGGAATTCCGATCGGAACCGTCGCGCGCCTGGCACCCCCGAGCCAATCGCTGTCGCGCCTGGTCTACGTCACGCCGTTCGTGGATTTCACCGCCCTCGATTTCCTTCTCGTAGTAACGGGGCCGCAGAAATGATTTGGAAAAGAGGGATCTTGCTCTTTCTGCTGGCGTTGACCGGCCTCGTCCTCGAGACGTCGGTGCTCGGTGTGGCGACGCTCGACGGCTCGAAGCCGGAGCTGTTGCTGCTGATGACCATCGCGCTTGCGATGAACGAGGGGCCGGCGTTCGGGGCGACCGCAGGGTTTGTGCTCGGCATTGCGACCGACGTGTTTCTCGGGCTGCCGAAAGGCGTTTCTGCCCTCGTATTTACTGCCGTCGGATACGGGGTCGGGCGGGCCCGCGCGCAAATGAGCGCGCCGACGGCGTGGCTGCCAATCGTCATGGTGGCCGGGGCTACTCTCGGTGGGATGCTCGCGTACGGCGGGTTCGGCATGCTCTTAGGTGAGCACGTGTCCTCGCGCGAGCTGTTCCGGCACGCGGCGCTGTCATCGGCGTACAACGCATTACTGACGCCGTTCGTGTTTCCGATTGTTCGCGCGCTCGGCGCGCGGCTGCGGCCGGCGGGGGTGGTCAGGTGATCACGCCCGAAGATCGCGTCAAGCTGCGCGCATCGCTCCTCGGCCTTATTGCACTGGGCTTGCTCGCAACGCTGCTGGCGCGCCTGTGGTTCTTGCAAGTTCTGACCGGGCACGATTACGCGGAAGCAGCTCTCGCGAACCATGTCCGTTTGATCACTGTGCAGGCCCCTCGCGGGCGCGTCCTCGATCGAAACGGCGCGATCCTCGTGAAGAATCGCCCGTCGCTTTCGGTCGCGATCCGCCGGAACGACTTACTGGACGCGCGCCACACGTTGCCGCGGCTGGCGAAGCTTCTCGACATGCCGGTTGCCAAAATTCGGAAGCGACTCGCCGACAAGCGTACGTCACCGTACAAGCCGGTTGTGATCGCCGAGGATGTGCCACAGGAGACGATCTTTCAGATTCGGGAACGCCAAGACGAGTTTCCCGGCGTCGAGACGGTGACGCTTCCGGTCCGCGTGTACCCGTTCAAAACGCTCGCGTCGCACGAGCTCGGTTATGTCGGAGAGATCAATGAATCCGAGCTGAAAAAACTGCGCGCGAAGGGATATGTGCTCGGCGACGAAATCGGTCGCTCGGGCATCGAGCGTTCGTACGAAGGCGATCTCCGCGGAAAGCCGGGATGGAACAAGCTCGAGGTGAACTCCGCGGGAATCGTCTTGCGATCACTCGGCCAGCAGGATCCGGTTTCCGGCAACGACGTGCAATTGTCTCTCGACGTCATCCGCGTATCCGCCGGGATCGACGTTCAAGCCGTTCATGGCGGCTGCCGCCCTGTCGTCGCACGTGGCAACGGGCGCCGGCGGATATCCCTGCACGTCGGAGTTCGTCTTCGGGAACCGTTCTTTCAAGAACTGGACGCCGGTGAACGACACGATCTCGCTCGGAGAAGCGCTCGTCCAGTCGTGCGACACCGTTTTCTATCGATTCGGCGCGGAGTGGTGGCGTCACGATCAGAATCAGGCGAACGCCGGACGTAAGCCGGACGAGGTCATGCAGAAGTGGGCGCGGCGGTTCGGTCTCGGCCGGGCAACAGGCGTCGATCTACCGAACGAAGAAGCCGGACGCGTTCCCGACCGCGTGTGGAAGAGGGCGCTCTGGGAAAAGACGCGCACGTTCTGGTGTCGTGAAGGACGAAGCGGCAACGCGGTGTACCGCGACTTGTGCCAATACGGATACATCTGGCGCGGCGGCGACTCGGTCAACATGTCGATCGGCCAAGGCGATATCACCACGACACCGCTGCAGCTGGCGACCGGATATGCCGCGCTCGCAAATGGCGGTTCGGTCATGCGCCCGCACATCGGCATGCGGATCACGAGCCCGTCGGGAAAGCTCCTACGCACGATCAAGCCGAAGGTCACGCTGCGTACCGGCTTGCCGGCCTCGTACATCACGTATCTCCAACGGGCGCTCGCGCGCGTCACGACCGACGGCACGGCGAAGTTTCCCTTCTCCGGTTGGCCGTTGGACGAGATCCCCGTCGCCGCGAAGACGGGCTCGGCCGAGATCGCCGGCAAGCAACCTTTCTCATGGTTCGCCGCGTACGCGCCGGCGACGAGCCCGAAGTACGTGGTCGTCTCCGTCGTCGAGCAGGCCGGCTTCGGCAGCCAGGTCTCGGGCCCGATCGTCCGGCGGATCATGGACAAGCTGTTCGGCCGGCCGCTGACCAGGATCGAGTTCGGCGTGAGGAGCGACTGATGGCGTCGCGCGAAGGGCTTCTCGGCGGGGCACGCGTCGAACGCATTGGGCGCGAACGCATCACGACGCGCGGGCTCGCCGATGCTGCGCCAATCAAGCATCTCGATCCGGTCCTCGTCTTGACGGCGTTTGCATTGACGGCCATCGGAGCGCTGATGATTTACAGTGCGAGCTTCGCGTCGCTCCGCGATGCGGGACTGAGCCAAACCTCGCTCGTCGTGCGTCAGGTGACGTTCGCCGTCGCCGGGCTCGTGACGATGATTCTCTTCGCGGCCGTTCCGTACCGGCGGCTTCGCCCCTGGGCGCCGCTCGTCTACATTGTCTCGCTCTTCCTCCTTCTCGCGGTATTGACACCGCTTGGATCCCGGTCTCTCGGGGCGCAGCGGTGGATCAACATCGGCTTCTTCCAAATGCAGCCGTCGGAGCTGGCGAAGCTCAGTGTGATCGTCGCGCTCGCCGCCGTGTTGTCGGCCGGAAAGGGAGAGGCGCGCGTCCGTCACGTGGTGCGGTGCGGCCTGCTCGTTGCGCCTCTGGCCGTGCTCATTTACAGCCAGCCGGACCTCGGAACGTTACTCGTGCTTCTTGCGGTGACGCTCGCAATGCTGCTCGTGTCCGGGCTGCGCTTGCGATTGCTGCTCGTGCTCCTCGTGCTCGGCGCGGTGGGTTTCTACGGGCTGCTGCACTTAGGGCTGCTGAAGGAATACCAAGTGAAGCGTCTGACGGCGTTCCTCGACCCGACGACTGATCCCGCGCGAACGGGTTACAACCTGAACCAGGCGAAAATCGCGATCGGCTCCGGCGGGATGCACGGCAAAGGTCTCTTCTCCGGGACGCAGACGAATTTGGACTTCGTGCCCGAACAACACACCGACTTCATCTTCACCGTTATCGGTGAGGAGTTCGGATTCATCGGAGGCATCATCGTTATCGGCCTCTTCGCGATCTTCTTATGGCGCGGGACGAGGATCGCGATGATGTCCAACACGCTGTTTGGATCGTTACTCGCCGCCGGAATTGTCGGCATGGTTGCGTTTCAAGCTTTCGTGAACATCGGTATGACGATCGGCGTCTCGCCGATCACGGGGATCCCCTTGCCGTTTGTCTCGTACGGCGGGTCATCGCTCGTTACGACGTATGCGGCGACCGGGGTTCTTCTCAACATTCACATGAGACGAGTGGCAAAGGATAGGTGGTGACGTTTTGGAATCGAACGAAGAACAGATGCGAGTGCCGGAGGAACACCCTCCGCGTGCGGAGCCGGTGAAACGCGAGCCAAGCGCCGCGCGCGACGCGACGTCCTCCGAAGCGCCGGCGACACGGGAACAACCGTCGCCCGGTTCGGCCGGCGACGAGCCTTCAAGCGAAGGAGGCGCAAGCGCGGAAACGCCCGGTGGCCCGCCGCGCGCAAAGCGCCGTCGCGGACGGCGCGGCGGCAAACGGCATCGTCGCAAGCCGGCGATGGGCGACACTGCGTCGGACGAAGCGACAGCCGGCGAGGATGGCGAAACGAAGCCTGCGGCACCCCGAGCTCCGTCCACACGGCGCACGACACCGGCGAGCGGAACGCGGACGCCGCGTCCGCGTACGCCGGGCCAAGGCGGCCAGCAAAGGCGACCCGCCAAGCCGCCGGCCGACCAAACCGGCTCGCAGGAACCGGCAGCCGGCGCTGCGGAGCCCGAAGCTCCGGCGCTGTCGGCGGAAAGCGCCCGCGCTGAAGACCGGGCGGAAGCATTGGCGTCGATGGAGGGCGTTGTCGAGTCAGACGGTGAAGCGAAGCCGGCTGCGAACGGCGCCAAGCGCCGGCGGCGCCGTGGCGGTCGCGGACGCGGCGGTGCGAAGAAAGCGACAAGCGTCGCCGGGGCTGAGCCCGACGGCACGGAAACGGAACCGCCTGCAGCGAAGCCGGCGCCGAGGCCGCGGCAGCCCGCTCGCCCGCGTCAGCCGAAGGCGCCGCCGGCCGCCGGCTCGGACGCCGAGGAAAAGGCCGAAGCCAAGGACGACCAGAAGAAAACCGAGGCGCCTCGCGGTCAGTCGACGCGCCTCGCGGCACGCGCGCAGCGGCGCGGCCAGCGTCCGCCCCAACGACGGCGCCGGTTGTCGGAAGAAGAAGCCAAAGCGCTGCGCGGCGAGGCAAAGACGTTGCTCATCCACGCGGCGCACGAACGGACGCAGATCGCCGTGCTCGAAAACCGCCAACTCATTCAGCATTACGTGACCCGCGAGACGTCGCAGACCATGGTCGGGAACATCTATCTCGGCCGCGTTCAGAACGTGATCGCCGGTATGGAAGCGGCGTTCGTGGATCTCGGCCGGGGTCGGAATGCGGTTTTGTACGCCGGCGAGGTGAACTACGCGCAGGAGGACCTCGAAGGCGACGCACAGCCGCGCATCGAGAAAGTCCTCAAGTCCGGACAGCCGGTCCTTGTGCAAGTGACGAAGGATCCGATCGGTACGAAGGGTGCGCGCCTCACCGCGCAGATCTCTCTTGCCGGGCGGTATCTCGTGCTGGCACCCGAACAACGGCTGACGGGAATTTCGCGCCGCCTTCATGAGGACGAGCGTGCACGTCTGCGTCAGGCGTTGCGTGACATTCGCCCCGACGGACACGGCGTCATAGTCAGAACTGCAGCCGAAGGTGCGACGAAAGAAGCCTTGCAGCGCGACTTGGCACATCTCGTGAAGCAATGGGACGAGATCAAGAAGAAACAAAAGCGAGCGAAGGCCCCGGCGGTTCTCAACGAGGAGCCGGAGCTTGTCATGCGCGTTGTGCGGGACATCTTCTCGGGAGACTTCGAGCAGGTCGTCGTCGACGATCGCGAGATCTACGACCGCATCAAGTCCTACCTCGACGACGTTGCGCCCGAGCTTCTGGACAAGCTGCAGCTGTATGCGGGGTCCTTGCCCGTGTTCGAGGCGTATCACGTTACCGAGCAGATTCACAAGGCGCTCGAACGTAAAGTCTGGCTTCCGAGCGGCGGCTCGATCGTGATCGACAAAACGGAAGCGATGACGGTCATCGACGTGAACACGGGACGCTTCGTCGGCAAGGGCGGGTCCCTCGAGGACACGGTGTACAAGAACAACCTCGAAGCAGCGGAAGAGGTCGCGCGACAGCTGCGGCTCCGCGACATCGGCGGCATCATCCTCATCGACTTCATCGATATGTTGTCGATGACGAATCAAAAGGATGTCTTGCGGACGCTGAAGCGAGCGCTGGCGCGCGACAAGGTCCGGTCCCAAGTCTCGGACGAGATCTCGAAGCTCGGGCTCGTCGAAATGACGAGAAAGCGTGCCTCCGAGGGGCTGCTCGAAGCCTTCAGCGAGACGTGCCCGCAATGCGAGGGACGCGGTATCGTCATCACGCATCAAATCGACTAACACTCAAACCGAGAGGAGACTCAGCATGTACGCAATCATTCGGACCGGTGGTCACCAGGAAAAGGTGATGCCGGGCGAACGAATTTTGATCGATCGGGTAAAGACCGACGTCGGCCAGACGCTCGAGCTGGCTCCGCTCATGGTGAGCACCGACGAGGGAACGGTGGTGAGCGATCCTGCGCAATTGCGCGACACCGTTGCCGTCGTCGGCACCGTCGTCGAGCACGTCCGCGGCGACAAGGTTGACGTCTTCCAATACCGGCAAAAGACGGGCTACCGGCGTCACATCGGTCACCGGCAGGCGTTGACGCTCGTCGAGATCTCCGAGATCCGCTTCGGCGACAAGAAAGTGACCGGCGAGGAGGCAAAAGCTGCGGCGGCGGAAGAGCGTGAAGCGGAGTTGAAGGCGGCCCAAGAAAAGCGCGATGCGGCACGCAAGGCTCGCGACGAAGCGAAAGCGGCGAAGAAGCCTGCCGCGGCGGCGAGGAAGACTGCGGCGAAGAAAACCGCAGGCAAGACCGCCGCGAAGAAGACTGCCGGCAAGAAGACCGCAAAGAAAGTCGCCAAGAAAAAGAAATAGCCGTGAGGCGCGGAATTGGGGGACGGCTCACACGAAGCGCCGGGTTGTTCGCTGCAGTGATCATCACGGCGGCGGCGTGCGGCGGGGGTACGCCTGCTCCGCCTAAAGAAAGGACGTATCCACGCGGCGGCACGCTGCGGATAGGCGTCGCCGGTTCGGGTATTCCTTTGGACGATTCGCGGTTCCCATACATCGATCCGCAGCAAAACGCCGAACGCGGGCTCTTTCGTTGTTGCATGTTCCGCACGCTCATGACCTTCAACGGACATCCAACCTCCGAGGGAGGTACAGAGCTCCGTCCCGACATCGCCTCAGCGCTCCCGGTTGTCTCGGCCGACGGACTCTCGTGGACGTTCCGGCTCCGCAAGAAGGTGCGATACGCGCCGCCGCTCGAAAAAGTCGAAGTCGTTGCGCAGGACTTCGTTCGCGCGATGAAGCGCATACTCACGCCGCCCGATGACCCCCAGAAAGTTAAAGACCCGTACAGCGGAGGCCCACCTTTTTTCACCGGCATCATCCAAGGATCCAAAGAGTTCACGGACGGAAAGACAAGCACTCTTACCGGGATGGAGGTTCCCGACCCTTATACGTTGGTCGTCCGGCTCGAACACCCGCAAGGCGACCTCGGGCTGCGTTTCGCACAGGCAGCGAGCTCGCCGATTCCGCCGAATCCAAGCGCTCCCGATGACCCTCTCGGCATTGCTCAAGGACACGGGGACTACGGTCCGTTCGCGGCGGTGACGGGCCCATACATGCTCGAAGGAGCCGAAAAGATCAACTACTCGCAGCCGGCGGCAAAGCGTGTCCGCCCATCGGGATACAAGGCTTCGAAGCGGATAGTGCTTGTTCGTAATCCGTCGTGGAGCGCGGCGACCGACCGCGTACGCAAGGCGTACGTTGACCGAATTGAAGCGACGTACGGAGTCGAACCCGAGGCGTTCACGAAGGCGGTGACCCAGGGGACGTTGGACTTGATGCTCGACGCGTCGTCCCCAGAGGATGTTGTGGAAGAATTTCGGTCCGATCCCCAACGGAGCGACCAAGTCTTCGTCTATCCGAACGATAACGTCATGGCTATGGCCATGGTGCTGGCGGTTCCCCCGTTCGACGACGTTCATGTGCGCCGCGCGGTCAACTATGCGGTCGACAAGTCGGCCGCTTTGAAGCTCGAGCATGAGGCTTTTCGGTTCAAACAGCTCACACACCACATCGGCACCGACAGTCTCGAGGCCAACTTGCTAGCGGCATACGATCCGTATCCCTCGCCAAATTCCGCGGGCGATATCACGAAAGCCAAGGAAGAGATGAAGCTCTCGCGCTATGACGGCAATCACGACGGAATATGCGACAAGCCCGAGTGCGCGAAACTACCTTTCCTGACTCGCTTTCCCGAGCTTGCCCCCAGCGTGATAAAGCCGCTCGGAAAAATCGGGCTTCAATTGATGCTCAGGGTCGAGGACGATTTCTACGGCGCACTCTTCAATCCGGGAAAGCGCATCGGAATTGCCTACGGCATCGGGTGGCAAAAAGACTTTCCCGGCGCAGCCAATTTCTTCGAAGCGCTCTTCTCACCCGGCCCACCGGACGCGTCGCTCGTGGGTTTCCCGCCCGAGGAGCTGCGAAAGATGGGGTACCGCGTTACGAACGTGCCGAGCATCGAGACCAAGGCGTCCGAGTGCCAGCGACTGGTAGGGACCGATCAAGTGACGTGCTGGGCGTCGTTAGACCAATATCTCATGGAGGAGATCGTGCCTTGGGTGCCGCTCATCGTCGGGCAGACGGCGCGGCTGGTCTCCGATCGGGTGATCCACTTCGGCTGGGATCAGGCCTATACGACGGTCGCGCTCGACCAGATCGCGCTCCGGCAAACCGGGACATAAGGGCTGCCGCCCGGTGACGAGTGCGCCGCGCTCTGGTAGCCTGGGCGCGCTATGGCATCCAAAAAGGGCGCATCTTCCAGCCGGAACGGCCGCGACTCAAACGCGCAGCGTCTCGGCGTCAAGCGGTACGCGGGGCAAGTCGTGACCGCGGGATCGATCCTCGTCCGCCAGCGCGGTACGAAGATCCACCCCGGCACAGGCGTCGGTCTCGGCCGCGACGACACGCTGTTCGCACGCGTGACCGGCACCGTCGTGTACCACGCCCGCGGCGACCGCCGGTTCGTCAGCGTCACTCCTCAGTAGCGGCGTCTTCGCCTGCTAGGTTCCCACCTGTGGCGAGCCTTCTTTGCGTGCGCCGATGACGTGCCCGATCTGCGGATCCGATCGCGTGTCCGTGGTCGCCCGCCCGCCTGAGTGGACGTACCTCGGCTGCGGGAATTGCGGCGTGTACTTCGTGGATCCGATGCCGTCCGGGGACGCCGTTCCCGACGCAGGTGAGTTCTACGACGAGACCTATTACTCCGGCGCTCCGCGCGCCCGCGAGGATGAGTGGGACGCGCTCACGGCACGCGCGTGGCGCGCGCAAGTCAAAGCGTTCACCGATCTCGCCGGCACTACCGGACGGCTTCTCGACGTCGGATGCGGGACAGGCAAGCTGCTCGCCGCTGCGCGCGACGTCGGCTGGGACGTCGAAGGTGTGGAAGTGTCCAGCGCTGCCGACTACGCGCGTTCTGTTCTGGGGCTCAAGGTGTTCACCGGGACCCTCGAAGGCGCCGGGCACCCTGACGCTTCGTTCGACGCAGTGTGGCTGTCGCATGTCGTGGAGCACGTCCCGGATCCGGTCGCGCTGTTGCGCGAGGTTGTGCGCGTCTTGAAGCCGGGTGGATACGCGAAGATCAGCGTGCCGAACTCCGGCGGGTTCGTATATGCGGCGACGAATCTCGTGCACCGCCTGCGCGGCCGTTACGGCAAGGACAAGTTCACGTCGAGCTTGTCGCCACCCGGTCACTTGTATGCATTCAACGAAAAGTCACTGCGCGTCGCTCTCGCGAAAGTGAGCTTGGCGCCCGTGAAAGTGTTCACCGCCGGCAAAGGCGACCCCGTTTATTTTCCGATCTTGACGTGGCAAGGGTCCGGGAAGTGGTCGCAAGCGCTTCGCGCTGCCGAGTGGGTTGGGCGCCACAGCGGCCGCGGCACCTTGATCGAATGCATTGCGCGCCGGTAATCCGGCGCAGTTTCTCGCTATGTCTGCTTTGATGGAGCCATGTCCCGGCCCGTGCTGCGTCTCATGCTGGCCCGTCTCATTTCCGAGGCGGGCACGTTTGCCGCGATCTTTATTGGAATTTGGGGCAAGTCCTCATTTCGTTTGCATGCTACGCCGCGGCAAATGGCCGTATCCGCTGCCGTGTCGGGCCTCAGCGGCATCGTCGGCGGCCTTGCGGCCGGACTCCTGATCGATCGCAGCGATCCGCGCCGCGTGCTGATCGGCGCCGAGCTCTTTGCAGTGCCGGCCGTGCTCATTCTGATGATTCCCGAGACGATCTGGGCCTTCATCGCCGTTGTGCCTTTCGCCGCATTCTTCGGCGGTTTCATCGTGACGTCGATGGCATCGTTCGCTCCCTATCTCGCCGAAAACGAAACCGGCTTGCAAAAAACGAATGTCGCCATCGAGATCGCTTCCTCGGGGGCGATGGTGTTCGGTCCGGCGATCGGCGCGGTCATTGCGAAGACGTGGGGCATCGACGGCGTCTTCGTGGCCGACGCAGCGTCCTCCGTCATCGCCGTGGCGCTGCTCGCACGATTGCGCCTTCGCTCGATCGAAAAGCGACCGCGCGCGCGGCCATCCGCTGAGCTGAGAGAGGGGATTCGCTACGCGGCTACGAACCGCGGAGTCCGGCTCTACATCGTGAGCGGGGCGGCCATTTGGTTCTCGTACGGCGCGTTCGCTGCGCTGGAGGTCCTCTTCTATCGAGACGTGTTGCACTCGGGGCCGGGACTTCTCGGCTGGGTGTTGTCGACGTTCGGCGCCGGGCTCGCGTGTGGAGCCTTGTTACTCAATCGCTTGCCGGTGAAGTCGATCTCCGCTCGCACCTTGCTGCTGTTGATGCTCGTTCTTTCTGCCGGCGAGATCACGTACGTGGCCACGAGCAACCTCGCGATCGTGTATGTCGGTAACGTTGTATGGGGTGTCGCGATGGGCGCCGCGTTCCCGATGGTACGGACCCTCGTGCAGCGAGAAACGCCGGATCGTCTCGTCGGTCGTGTCATGGGGTCGTCGGTCACGCTGAACCGCGGCGCGCAAATGATTCCGCTGACGTTCGTCGGTGCACTGGCCGTTGCCTTCGGCGTGCAAAAAGTTCTGACCGCCGCCGGTGTCGTCCTCGCCGTGCTGTCCGCGACCGGCTTGCTCGAAGCACGCGCCGTCGATCGCACGAGGCGAACGATCGTGCAGAAGCCGCAGCCGGATCCCGCGATCGCCGAGGCCGCGACCCGCGGCCTGTTGTAGGCGCCGCTACAGTAACGGCCATGGCTTTCGTCGACGAGGTTCGCATCCACGTCCGCGCCGGAGACGGCGGCAACGGCGCCGTGTCGTTTCGCCGTGAGAAGTTCGTACCGCGCGGTGGCCCGGACGGCGGCAACGGCGGCCCCGGCGGTTCCGTGATCTTGCGGGTCGAACAAGGCATGGCCACGCTGTCCGAGCTCGCGCGCGCGCCGCATCAGCGAGCCGTTGGCGGCGAGAATGGCGGCGGTTCGAACAAGAATGGCGCGGCCGGCACCGACCGTACCTTGTCGGTCCCGCCGGGAACGGTCGTGCGTGCTGCCGACGCCGATGTTGTGCTCGCCGATCTGATCGCGCCGGGCGATGAGGTCGTCGTCGCGCGCGGCGGTGCCGGCGGGCGCGGGAACGCCTCGTTCGCAACGCCGAAACGACGCGCGCCGGGCTTCGCGGAAAAGGGTGAAGCCGGCGAGGAGCGGTGGCTCGCGCTCGAGCTGCGCTTGCTCGCCGACGTCGGTCTAGTCGGCTTCCCGAACGCCGGGAAGTCGTCGCTGATCTCACGGCTGTCCGCCGCGAAGCCCAAGATCGCCGATTATCCGTTCACGACGCTGTCGCCGAATCTCGGCGTCGCGACGGCCGCCGGCGAGCGATTTGTCGTCGCAGACGTACCGGGCATCGTCGAGGGCGCTTCGGAAGGTCGCGGCCTTGGGCTATCGTTCTTGCGTCATCTCGAACGCTGTCCGGTTCTGTGTTTCGTTCTCGATCTTTCACAAGAAGACCCGTCGGGATCGCTTGCCGCGCTTCGCGAGGAGCTCCGCGCATACGAAGCGGGGATGCTGACGCGACCCGCCGTCGTCGCGGCGAACAAGATCGACATCGAGGGCGCGCCGGTTCGTGCGGAAGAAGCACGCGCCGCCGCAGGGTCGCTGCCCTTCGTCGTGTGCTCGGCGCTGAACGGCGACGGCGTCGGCGACCTCGAAACCGCGCTGAGTGATGCGGTTTGCGCGGCGCGTATAGCACGCGGCGAGCCCGAATCGCATGCCGTCATTCGCATCCGGCCGGAGCCTACGACGGTGCTCGTGGAGCGCGAAGAAGGCTGGTGGCGCGTGCGCAATCCCGCGGCAGAGCGCCTTATCGCGCGCTTTGATCTCTCCAACGCCGAAGCGGTTACATACGTGCAACGCGGCCTCATCGATATCGGCGTCGAGGATGCGTTGCTGCGAGCCGGTGCGAAAGCCGGTGACGAGGTGCACATCGGTTCGGCCGAATTCGAGTTCACACCGGAGTCATCCATCGGAGCGAAACGGTGAGATCGCTTTCCGGTGTCGATACGCTCGTCGTGAAAGTCGGATCAACGAGCTTGACGAACGAGCTCGGGACTCTCGATCCCAAGCAGCTCGGTTCACTCGCCGGCCAAATCGCCGCCATGCGAAAGAAGGGTGCGGCGTGCGTATTCGTGTCGAGTGGAGCGATTGCCGCCGGCCTTTCGCTGCTGTCATTGAAACGACGTCCGAGCGACATCCCCACGCTGCAGGCCGCAGCGAGCGTCGGCCAAGGATTGCTCGTCCACGCGTATCAGCGCGCGTTCGCGCGGCGCCGCGTACCCGTAGGCCAAGTTCTTCTGACGCAAGACGACTTCATTCGCCGGAAGGCGTACGTGAACGCGCGCAACACGTTGCAGCGGCTTCTCGAACTGGGCACAGTGCCGATCGTGAATGAAAACGACGCCGTCGCGACGGAGGAGATCCGTTTCGGCGACAACGACCGGCTCGCCGCGCTCGTCGCGAACCTCGTTCACGCCAAACTCCTCATCATGCTGTCCGACATCGACGGGCTATATTCGTCGGATCCGAAGCGCAAGGGCGCGGTGCTGCTCGACCGCGTCGACGACGTGAACGCGACCGACGGCTTGCGCGCCGGACGTTCGCAGTCGGGCATCGGCTCGGGGGGTATGGCGTCGAAGATCGAGGCCGTGCGCATTGCGACGGCATCCGGCGTCGGCGTCGTGATCGCCAACGCGCGCCGTCCGAACGTCATCGCCGACATCGTCCGGGGCAAGCCCGTCGGCACCTACTTTCCGCCGCGCCCCGGAAAGGCTCGATCGAAGAAATTATGGATCGCGTTCGCCCGGGCGCCGCGTGGTACGATTTTCGTCGACTCCGGCGCGAAGGAAGCCCTTATCTCCGGCGGAAAGAGCCTTCTGGCCGCCGGTGTCACCGGCTCAGACGGAGCGTTTGATATGGGCGACGCCGTCGATGTGGCCGGTCCCGACCGCACCGTCTTCGGCAGAGGATTGGTGAATTACGCGGCGAAAGAGATGCCGGAGATTCAAGGACGCCGGACGGATGGTGGACGGGAAGTCATCCACCGCGACTCCCTCGTCATTTTGTAAGGAGCATCGGTGAGCGAAGTTCTCGAGATCGGCAAGCGCGCACGAGTCGCTTCAGCGCGTCTGGCCGCGTGTTCGACGGCGGTAAAGAATTCCGCGCTCGTCGCGATGGCCGACGCGCTCGTCGCCGAATCCGACTCGATTCTTGAAGCGAATACCGACGATCTCGATCGCGCGAACCAGGACGGCATAACCGGTGCGCTCATCGACCGGCTCACGCTGACGCCGGATCGCATCACGGCGATGGCCGATGGGCTGCGTCAGATCGTGACGCTGAGCGATCCGATCGGCGAGGTGCTCGACGGCTGGACCGTGCCGAACGGGCTCAACATCACAAAAGTGCGCGTGCCGCTCGGCGTCATCGGCATCATTTACGAGGCGCGGCCGAACGTGACGGTGGATGCGGCGGCGCTGTGCGTGAAGTCGGGCAATGCGACGATCCTGCGCGGCTCGAGCACCGCGATCTCATCGAACGCCGTGCTCGCGCGGATTCTGGACGAAGCCGGCGCCTCGGCCGGTCTGCCGCGCAACTCGATCCAGCTCGTCACGTCGACCGACCGCGAAAGTGCGAAAGAGCTCATGCGTATGCGCGAGTACGTCGACGTGCTGATACCGCGCGGCGGCGCGGACTTGATCCAAACGGTCGTCCGCGAGTCGCACGTCCCGGTGATCGAAACCGGTGTTGGCAACTGCCACGTGTACGTGGACGCCGCAGCCGACCTCGGCAAAGCCATCCCGATTCTGCTCAACGCGAAAACGCAACGTCCCGGCGTCTGTAACGCCGCCGAGACGCTTTTGGTGCACCGCGCCGTCGCCGGCACGTTTCTGCCCAAGGCGATCGACGAGCTGCTGGCGAAGGGCGTCGAACTGCGCGGTGACGACGACGTGCGTGCCCTGTCCGGCAAGGTGAAAGAGGCGACGGAAGAAGATTGGCGCGCCGAGTACCTCGACTTGATCATGGCCGTGAAGGTGGTCGCGTCGGTGGACGAAGCGATCGCACACATCAATGAGTACGGAACGCGGCACACGGAAGCGATCGTCACCGAGGACTATTCGGCCGCGAAGCAGTTCACACAAGAGGTCGATGCCTCGTGCGTGATGGTGAACGCCTCCACGCGGTTCGCCGACGGGGGAGAGTTCGGTTTCGGCGCCGAGATCGGCATCTCCAACCAAAAGTTGCACGCGCGCGGCCCGATGGCGCTCGCGGAGCTGACGTCCTACAAGTACATCGTCGAGGGAACCGGTCAGGTGCGCGTATGACGGTCCGCAACGTCATTGAATGGAAAGCGCAGCGCCGCTACAACGACCGCGTCCCGCAGAACCAGGCGTTCGCCGGTGCGGCCGCCGAAGGAGGCAGCCGGTGACCGCATCGCGGTTCGACAGCGTTGAGGATGTTGCAAAACGGCTCGCGAACGCCGGGTACCTGACCGACGAGTCGATTGCAACCGTTGTGTTTCTTGCCGAAAAGCTCGGCAAGCCGCTCCTCGTCGAAGGTCCTGCCGGAACCGGCAAGACGGAGCTCGCGAAGTCCGTCGCGACCGCGTTGGAAGCAAAACTGATTCGTTTGCAATGTTACGAAGGGGTCGACGAGGCGAAGTCGCTGTACGAGTGGAACTACAAGAAGCAGCTTCTCAGAATTCAGGCAGAACACGACCGAGAGATGACGTGGGAAGAGGTCGAGACGAACATCTTCGGCGAGGACTTCCTCCTCGAGCGCCCCTTGCTGGCCGCGATCCGTAACGAAGGCTCAACGACGCTCCTGATCGACGAGATCGACAAGGTCGATTTCGAGTTCGAAGGATTGCTGCTGG
Source organism: Actinomycetota bacterium (assembly GCA_020201525.1). Taxonomy (GTDB): domain Bacteria; phylum Actinomycetota; class AC-67; order AC-67; family AC-67; genus JAIVGO01. Next base: position 15,847 of record JAIVGO010000038.1, read on the forward strand.
AGATTCTCAGCGATTTCCAAGTTTCCATTCCGGAAATGGGCACCGTCGTCGCGCGACAGATTCCGTTCGTCGTGCTGACGTCGAACAACAGCCGGGAGCTGTCGGAGGCCCTGAAGAGGCGCTGCCTCTATTTGTATCTCGACTACCCCGACGTCGAGCGCGAAAAGGAAATTGTGCTCGCGCGCGTGCCGGAAGTGCCGGAGATGCTCGCCGACCAGCTCGTCCGCGTCGTGCGGTCCATCAGGCAGATGGAATTGAAGAAAGCGCCGTCGATCGCGGAAACGCTCGACTGGGCACGGACGCTGCTACATCTCGGAATAACGACGCTCGACGAGGAAGCCGCGCGCCGCACACTGACCGTCTTGCTGAAGTTCCAGACCGACGTCGAAAAGGTCTCGAGCCATCTGAAGATCCAGCCGCGACCAAGCGACAACTGATGCTCGAACGCGTTTTGGAGTTCTCACACGCTCTGCGGAGCGCTGGAATTCCGGTCGCCGTCAGCGAAGACATGGACGCGCTGAAGGCGCTCGGCGAAGTTGATCTCGTCGAAAGGGACTCGATGCGAGCAGCCCTCGCCGCGACGATGATCAAGTCGGCCGCCCACCGTCCCGCGTTCGACACGTTGTTCGATCTGTATTTCGGCGCCGGCCGCGGCCCGGACGCGCTCGACGAACGCGACGCCGAAGACGAGCCGCTCGAGCCCGAGGACTACCTCAACGAGCTGTTCAACGCGCTGATGTCGGGCGATGCGTCGGCGATCCGAGACATGGCTCGGCGCGCGGTGTCGCAGTTCGGACGCGTCGAAGGCACGCGGACTGGAAGCCCTTACTTCCAGTACCGCGTGTACCGGGTGGTTGATCTCGACGCGATGCTGAGCCGGCTCATGGAAGAGATGGCCGGCCGCGAGATGGGTCCGCTCGAAGAACGCATGTGGCGCGACGAGTTCGAGGAGCGCGTTCGCAAGTTTCGTCAGGAAGTGGAATCGGAAGTCCGCCGGCGCCTCGCCGAGCACCGTGGCGCGGAGCAAGTCGCGCGCCACGCCGTCCGGCCGCTTCCCGAAGACCTGGACTTCGTGCGTGCAACAGGCGACGAGGTCGCGACGATGCGCCGCGCAATTCGGCCGTTGGCGCGGAAGCTGGCGACGCGCCTCGCGATGAAGCGGCGGCCCGGACGCAAAGGGCGCCTCGACGTGCGACGCACGCTTCGGCACTCATTGTCCACCGGTGGCGTGCCTTTCGACACGCACTTTCGCCGACGGCACGAGCACAAGCCGGATTTGTTTCTCGTCTGCGACATCTCCGGGTCGGTGTCGGCGTTCGCCCGCTTCACGCTGATGTTCGTGCACGCCTTCCAAGCCCAGTTTTCTCGTGTCCGTTCCTTTGTTTTCGTTGACACACTGGACGAAGTGACGCGCTTCTTTGAGCACGAGGACTTCGTCGACGCCGTCGACCGGATGAACCGTGAGGCCGACGTCGTGTGGCTCGACGGCCACTCGGATTACGGCAGCTCGCTCGAACGCTTCTGGAAGCGCTACGGCACCGAAGTCGGTCCCCGGTCGAGCGTCGTGGTGCTTGGGGACGCGCGAAACAACTACCGCGCCAGCGGCGCCTGGGTTCTGAAGGAGCTCAGAAAGCGTGCGCGAAAGGTCTACTGGCTCAACCCTGAACCGAAGCAATACTGGGACACCGG